>JACCXR010000096.1 GCA_013696915.1 Euzebyaceae bacterium | reverse complement strand
GTCCACAGCGGCGCGGCCGGCACGCGGCGGTCCACGTCGGCCGGCGGAAGCGAGCGGACGAGCGCGGTCAGGCGGCGGCGGGTGTCGGCGTAGACGGCCCCGGGGTCCATGAGCGACAGCGTATCCGTGCGCCCGCGCTCGCCCGAGCAGCTCAGCGCGCCGTCCAGGTGGTGCCGTCGGGGCCGTCCACGACGGAGACCCCCAAGTCCGCGAGCGCCGTCCGCAGGCGGTCGGCCGCCGGCCAGTCCCGCTCGGCACGGGCGCGGTCGCGCCGTTCGAGCAGCTCCGCGGCGCCCGCGGGGAGGACGCCCCCGGCGGTGAGCTCGCGGGTCAGGTCCAGGCCGAACCACCCCCACCCAACCGCCCCCAGCGTCAACAAGCCTGGCGCCTAACACCCTGCCGGTAACAGCGATCCACACCGCCATCGCCTGGCGGCTCACACCGAACATCTGCCCGAGCTGAGCGTTGGAGGATCGCGCCGCGCACCCTCGCCAACCGTCACTGCGCCGCCTTTGGGCCCGCGACGCCTCTTCTGCCACGACGCACACCGAGTGTGTGATTCGCACACGCCAGGACTATTCTGTGCACGTGCGCATCGTGCTGGACTCCTCGACGCTGATCTCGCTGGCGTGGTCTGCCCAGCTGCCACTGCTCGCCCGGCTCCCCATCGAACCGGTGATCATCAACTCGGTGTACGCCGAAACCGTGACCGAAGGGCACGCGCGGGGACACGCCGATGCCGCCGGGATCGAACACGCGCTCGCAGCGCTGACCCCAGCGCCGGACCCGGAGGGGCGATCGGTGGATGCGATGGTGGTGTCGGCCGCGGCAGACGTCGGCGCGCTCGCCACCAACGACGTGGTCATCGGGCGACGTGCCGGGAACCTCGGTGCCCGCTGGTTGCGAACCGGCGATCTGGTGCTGCTCGGCCTCGCGACCGGGTCTTTTGACGCGTCCGCCGCTCGCCGGGCGATCGAGGCGCTGGCAGTCACCGGTCGCATCACCCCGCAGCTGCGAGACGAGTTCATGGAGGACATCGCATGAGCAGAACCGTGCGGATCAACGCGACGATGGACGAGGAGTTGGTGCGGCGCATCGACGCCTACGCCGCCGAGCGCTACGAGGACCGCTCGACGGCGTTGCGGCAGCTCGCAGACTTCGCCCTCCGCGAGCTGCATCTGCGTGCTGCGCTCGAGGCCTACCGCCAGGGCCGGGTATCACTCCGCGAGCTCGCTTCCACCTTGGGCGTGGATGTGTGGAAGGCCCACGACCTGTTGCGAGCCGAGGGCGTGGCGGTGGCCCAGGGCGCTCGCGAGGAGTCGCGCAGCGCCTTGGACGCGATGATCGCTGACCTGCACGGCGAAGGCGACGCCGCCGACAGCATCGGCTGAACGGCCGTTCCCGACCGATCTGACACGTGAATCGCCGAGGCTCGTCCGAGGCGATTCTCATGACCTCGGTGGTGGCGGTCGCGCAGCGGCCGCCCATGGATGCTGAGACTGAGAAGGCTGCGCGCGTCGCCGAGGTGAGGGCGAGCCGTCGCCCCGAGTGCCGAGCGAAGCTGCAGTCACATCTCCAGGAGACTGGCCCGTCCGGGGTGTAGGAGCACGCGGTGCCGGTGCTGACGTTGGCGCGCAGGTGCTCGCCCAAGGCCGGGTGCGCCGCCTCGATCCGGCGGAGTGCGTCGCGGATGTGGGCGGTGACGGTCTTGCGGGCCCGCTCGGTCTCGTCACCCAGTCGCCGCGACCGCTCACCGACCAGCAGCAGTGCCCCGGCACCGGCCAGCGCGTCGTGGCACACCGCACGCGCCGCAGGGAGCACGGCGTCCCGACCGACCAGCCGCGCCGCGGCGCCCATGCCGGTCGCCATGCGCCCGGTCAGGGCCGCAGTTCCACACCAGGTTGAGCATCGCCTCCACCGGCACCCGGTGGGCCTGCCCGAACCCGGCGTCGGCGGCCACCTCTCGCAGCACCGACTCCCCGGCCAGCGTCCCGATCGCCTCGCCCTCTGGAGACCGGCGATGACCCGGGCCGCCGGCTACTCGACGAGGTCCTCGGCTGGCAGCGGGTAGGTCGAGAAGACGTCGAGGTAGGGGGCGGGGTCGCCGGTCCAGCCCAGCTCGGCGATCTGCGCCCGGCTGCGGCGTCCCGTCATCGCCCGGAGCAGCTCGAAGGGCTCGCCCCGCA
>JACCXR010000095.1 GCA_013696915.1 Euzebyaceae bacterium | reverse complement strand
GGCGAGGTCGACGAGTTCTTCCAGGTGGTCCGCAGCCTGGTCGACCAGGGCAAGTCGATCGTCTTCATCACCCACAAGCTGCGTGAGGTCCTCGCCGTCGCCGACCGGGTCACCGTCATGCGGGGGGGCCGCGTCGTCGGCAGCGCGGATCCGAAGACGGCGACCCAGCAGAGCCTCGCGACGCTGATGGTCGGGCGCGACGTGTCGTTCGAGGTCACCAAGACGGCGGCGACGCCCGGCCGGCCCGTGCTGGAGATCCGCGGCCTCGTGGTCGACGACGACCGTGGCGCCACGACGTGCCGGGGACTGGACCTGCAGGTGCGGGCGGGGGAGATCTTCGGCATCGCCGGGGTCGAGGGCAACGGCCAGCGTGAGATCGTCGAGGCCGTCACCGGCATGCGGCCGTCGCTGGACGGCACCGTGGCGATCCTGGGACGCGACGTCGCCGGCTTCACGCCCCGCCAGATCGAGGAGCTCGGCGTCGGGCACGTCCCCGAGGACCGCGGAAAGCACGGCGTCGTCGCGCCGTTCCCGATCACCGACAACCTCGTCCTCAACCGGTACCACCGCAGCCCGTACTCGCGGCGGTTCATCCTCCAGCGCAAGGCGCTGGAGCGGCACGCGCGCGAGCTGGTCGCCGCCTTCGACGTGCGCACGCCGGGGGTCGACACGCCCGTCGGCCAGCTCTCCGGCGGCAACCAGCAGAAGGTCGTGGTCGCCCGCGAGCTGTCCGGCGACCTCAAGCTGCTCGTCGTCGCCCAGCCGACCCGCGGGCTGGACGTCGGGTCGATCGAGTTCATCCACACCCAGATCGTCAAGCGCCGCGACGACGGCGTCGCGGTCCTGCTCGTCTCGGCGGAGCTCGACGAGGTGCTGTCGCTGTCGGACCGCATCGGCGTCCTCTACCGGGGGCGCATCGTCGCGACGATGGACCGGTCGGAGGCGTCGCGGGAGCGGCTGGGCCTGCTGATGGCGGGTGGGCACGACGCCGAGGCGGTGGCATGAGCAGCCGCGTCCGCGGGGCTGGCGGGGGCGGGCGCGGCCGGGCGCACGCCGCCGTGGAGGCCTACTTCAGGCTGGCGCCGGTCACCGTGCCGCTCTACGCGATCGCCGTCGCGGTCGTGCTCGGCGGCCTGGTGATCCTCCTCGCCGGGGCGAACCCGGTCGAGGCGTACTCGGCGCTGTTCCGCGGCGCCTTCGGGAGCCCGCAGCGGATCGCCGGGGCGCTCGCCCGCTCCACCCCGTTCATCGGGGCGGCGCTGGCGGTGGCGTTCGCGTTCAAGGCCGGGCTGTTCAACATCGGTGCCGAGGGCCAGCTGCTGGTCGGCGGGCTCACGGCGGCCTGGGTGGGGACCTTCGGGTGGATGGCAGGGCTGCCGGCCGTCGTGGGGATCCCGGTCGTGCTGCTCGCCGGGGTGGTCGGCGGCGCCCTGTGGGGCGGCATCCCCGGGGTGCTGAAGGCCAGGACCGGAGCGCACGAGGTGATCGTCACGATCATGCTCAACGCGATCGCGCTGCGCATGACCGAGTGGCTGGTCGCCTCCCGCGCCCCCGTGATCCTGCTCGACGAGTCGTCGTCGGTGCCGCGGACCCGCCCGATCGCCGCCGGCGCGAGGATGCCGGACCTGTTTGGCAGCGTCCACCTGGGGCTGCTCGTCGCGCTGGTGCTCTGCGCGCTCGTGTGGTTCGTCCTCAACCGCACCACCGCCGGGTTCGAGATCCGCACGGTGGGGATCAACCCGAACGCCGCCCGCTACGCGGGCATGAGCGTTCCGGGCACGATCGTCCTGGTCATGGCCTGCTCGGGGGCGCTCGCGGGGATCGCGGGGGCCGGTGAGGTCTCGGGCGGGCTGGGCTTCCTCACCCCCGGAGGGTTCGTCGGCTTCGGGTTCGACGCGATCGCCATCGCGCTGCTCGCCCGCGCCAACCCGTTCGCCGTGATCCCCGCCGCGCTGCTGTGGGGGTCGCTGCTCGCGGGCGCGCCGCTGATGCAGCTGGAGGCCGGGCTGTCGATCGACCTCGTGCGGATCGTGCAGGCGCTGATCATCCTGTTCGTCGCGGCCGACGCGATCGTGCGCTACCTGTTCCGCATCCGGGCGCCCCGCGGCGAGGACGTCGCGGAGGCGGCGGTCTTCGCGAAGGGGTGGGGGGTCTAGCCGTGGCCACACCGGCCGCCTCGAAGACCGCCCCCGACGCCCCCGAACCGGAGGTGGTGAGCCAGCGCACCCGCCGCCGCGGCCTCACGCGGCTGTCCCGCCTGCAGACGATCGGCCTGCTGTTCGGCCTCCTCGGCGTCGTGCTCGTCGGGCAGGTCGCGAACGCTCTGCCCGCCGACGACGTGATCTTCACGTTCGGCTTCGGCGACCTCGCCCCGGAACTGCCGGTCGACCCGCCGAACGCGGTCCTCGCGATCGGGGTGCTGTTCTGCGTGGCCGGGGTCGTCGCGCTCGCCGAGCGCTGGACGCACCACTACGCGGGGGTCGCGCTGCTCGTCGCGACCGGGCTGTTCGTGCCGCTGGTGCTCGTCTGCAGCCTCGCGCTGTCCTCGTCGAACCAGACCAACCTCATCCCGCTGCTCGTGGAGTCGCTGCGACTGGGGACCCCGATCGCGCTGGGGGCGCTCGCCGGTCTGTGGTGCGAGCGGTCCGGGGTCGTCAACATCGGCATCGAGGGGATGATGCTCGCCGGCGCGGGCGTCGGTTTTGTGGTGTATGCGCTGGTGGGCGGCGGGCGGGGCGGTCTGGCGCTGTACGCGTCGGTGGTCGTGGCCGTGGCCGTCGGGGGGCTGATGGCGGCCCTGCACGCGGTGCTGTCCGTCACGTTCCGCACCGACCAGATCATCTCGGGGGTGGTCATCAACCTGCTCGCGATCGGCGGCACGAGCTTCCTGCGGCAGCAGGTGCTGCTGCCCCTCGGCGTGCAGTCGGGGGTGACGCTGCCGGCGGTCTCGGTCCCGCTGCTGTCGCAGATCCCCGTCGTCGGCCAGCCGCTGTTCACCGGCAAGCCGATCTACTTCTCGATGTTCGTGATCTTCGTGCTCACCCAGGTCGTGCTGTTCCGGACCCCCTGGGGTCTGCGCGTGCGGTCCGTCGGGGAGAACCCGCACGCGGCGGAGACGCTGGGGATCAACGTCATCACCACGCGCTACCAGGCGGTGATCCTCGGCGGGCTGATCGCCGGTCTGGCCGGCGCCTGGTTCTCCCTGGAGACGGTCGGGTCGTTCGACGACCTCATGACAAACGGCACCGGCTTCATCGCCCTGGCGGCGCTGATCTTCGGCAAGTGGCGCCCCTGGAGCGCGTTCGGCGGGGCGATGCTGTTCGGCTTCGCCAACGCGCTCGGCACACGCATCCAGTTCCTCAACGTCGCCGTCGCAGGCTTCCCCGTCCCCAGCCAGTTCCTGCAGATCCTGCCGTTCGTCGTGACGATCATCGTGCTCGCCGGCGCCATCGGACGCGCCGTCCCCCCGGCCGCGGTCGGCGTCCCCTACTCCCGCTCCCGCTGATGGCCGCCGGCGCGATCGCGGGAGGTCGCCGGGGCGTCCAGCGGTCACTGGGACGCCCGCCCGGAGCGTCAGCCTTCGAAAGGGGGTCGGGCGTGGCAGCAGCGTGGCCACGTCAGGGTGCACCGCAGGCAGACCTTGGTCGAACGTCGCGAGCTGCGCGCTCCGGCGGCGCGCGAGCCCCGCGAGGTAGGCGTCGGTCACCTGGTGATGACCAACCACCCCCGCCATCGCCACCTCGTCGTAGCCCAGGTCATCGCGCCGTGCCAGGAAGTGGCTGCCGACATCGGTGACGTCGCAGGCCACGAGCTCGCGCAGCGCAGCCCGTTCAAGCCCAGCAGCATCGCGGCGGCCCACCATGCGCCGCCGTCCGACCGCCTTGGGAGAGCAGCCGAGAGCAGATTGTTGGCGCCCGTGGTCATCCCGAGCGTTGCACCACCGGGCGACAGATACCTCGGCGCCGGCGTTGCCGAAAACCATCTAGACAAGATATGTTGCCTACATGCGACAGCGGTTCTCCGACAAAGTCAACTCCTGACCTCCCAGCTCCAGGCGGTCCCTCGCCCGTGCGCCTTCACCGGGGCAACTCACCTACGCCGATGGTCGCATGGCACGTCCAATAGTCCAACATTGGCGAAGTCGAGGCTGACGCCGTTGGCGACTTCAACCACCATCAACGGGCCGAACGGCGTCGGGGCAACGAGCCCGAGCACCTCCGCGAGGAAGTCCGAGTGCCGGCGGTCACGGGCGGCCACGATCGTGTGATTGAGCTCGACGCTCATGGCCTCTCCGAAGGCCCGCACGGCTCCATAGAGCATGGCAGACATTCAGGCGCAGTGGGGTGCTTCGTCGGCGCTGACCACCGCCCGCCCGCTGGCCGCCGAAGAGCTCGGAGACCTCCGCGCCGGCGGACGCGCCGCTGCGGACACCACGGCCGGCTGTCTGGCGCAACGGGTCGTCCACCGCCGAGACCTCGACGCCGCCGTGCACCCTCTGACGGGTGGCGGCGTCAAGCGCCTCATCCAGCCGCCTCGCGTTACTCTTGGCCCTGCGTGGGCCACGAGGAAAGACGAGGACCGGTGCGCAGAGCGAAGATCGTGGCCACGCTGGGGCCGGCGCTGGACGACCGCGACAAGCTGCGGGCCGCCATCGAGGCGGGCATCGACGTGGTGCGGCTCAACTTCTCCCACGGCGACCACGAGACCCACGCCCGCCGGCTGGAGATGGTCCGCGAGCTGTCGGTGCGCCTGGGCCGCAACGTCGGCAGTCTCGCGGACCTGCAGGGGCCCAAGATCCGTCTGGGGACGCTCCCGGTCGACGGCGTCGACGTGCCCACGGGCTCCGAGGTCTTCCTGATGCCCGGCCGGGAGCACCTCGCCGACTACTCGAGCGGGGGGGTGGCCGCCCTCCCGGTGGTCTACGAGGCGCTGGCGAAGGACATCACGCCGGGTGCGCTGGTCCTGATCGACGACGGGTCCATCCGGCTGGTGGTCTCCCGGCTCGACGGCGAGGGGGTCTGGTGCCGCGTCGTCGCCGGCGGGCTCGCGAAGACCAAGAAGGGCGTCAACCTGCCCGGCGTCGCCGTGTCCGCGCCGAGCCTCACGCCCAAGGACATCGAGGACCTGGCGTACGCGCTGGAGATCGGCGCCGACTGGATGGCGCTATCCTTCGTGCGCACGCCGGCCGACGTCATCGAGGCCCGCACGCTGATCCAGGCGGCCGGCGGGGAGTGCCCCGTGATCGCCAAGCTGGAACGGCCGGAGGCGATCGAGAACCTCACCGACATCGTCGCCGCGACCGACGGGGTGATGGTCGCACGGGGCGACCTCGGGGTCGAGATCGGTCCGGAGCGCGTCCCGGCCATCCAGAAGGAGATCATCGCCGAGGCCAACGCCGAGGGCCGGCCCGTCATCACCGCGACCGAGATGCTCGAGAGCATGATCAACTCGCCGCGGCCTACCCGCGCCGAGGCGAGCGACGTCGCGAACGCCGTCTTCGACGGGACCGACGCGGTGATGCTGTCGGGCGAGACGGCCGCCGGCCGGTTCCCGGTCGAGACGGTCCGGACCATGGCCCGGATCATCGAGGTCGCCGAAGGCTCCCCCCAGCTCGTCCACCCGGCGCCGCCGCCCCACTCCGAGATCGGCGTCAGCCGCGTCGTCGCCCAGGCCGCCTGCCAGGTCGCGCGCGACGTCCGCGCCACGGCGATCGTCGTCTACTCGATCTCCGGCTCGTCGATCCAGCTCGTGAGCAAGTACCGGCCCGAGATGCCGCTGCTCGGCCTCACGCCCCGCGAGCCGACCCGGCGCCGCACGGCGCTGATGTGGGGCACGGAGGCGGCGCTCGTCCCGATGAAGGGCCAGGCGACCGACCTCACGACCGCGGCGGAACGGATCCTCGTCGACGGCAACTGGGCGGTGCGCGGCGACCGGGTCGTCATCATCACCGGCCCTCCGGGGGGGCAGGGCGGCACGAACCGCCTCATGGTCCACCGCGTCGGCGACCCGATCGCCTCCTGAGCCAGAGGGCGGACATGCGGCTGCTGGTGATCGGCGGGGACGCGGCGGGCATGACCGCCGCGAGCCACGTGCGGCGGGCGCTGCCGGACTGTGAGGTCGTCGTCGTCGAGCGGGGGCCCTACACCTCCTACTCGATGTGCGGCATCCCCTACTACGTGGGCGGGGAGATCTCCGCCGCCGCAGATCTCGTCGCGAAGCCCCCCGAGGCCTTCCGCGCGATGGGCATGACGGTCCACCTCGGGACCGAGGGCATGTCGGTCGACCCCGCCGCCCGCACCGTCCGCGTGCGCGAGCTCGGCTCCGGCACCGAGCGGGACGAGCCGTACGACGAGCTGCTGCTGGCAACGGGCGCCCACCCGCAGCGCCAGCCGCTGCCGGGACTCGCCGAGTACGGCCACGTCGTGCACACCCTCGACGAGGGGGAGCACCTGCGCCACCACCTCGACGCGCACGGCGAGGTGCGGCGGGTCGTCGTCGTCGGCGCCGGCTACATCGGCATGGAGATCGCCGAGGCCCTCGTCCGCCGCGGCCTCGAAGCGACCCTGCTCGACCGCAGCCGCCAGGTGATGAAGTCCCTCGACCCCGACATGGCGGCGCACGTCGAGCGTGTGCTCCGCGACTTCGGGGTCGACGTGCGGCTGGGGGAGACCCTGCTGGAGATCCGCGGCGACGGCTCCCTGTGCGGCGAGGTCGTGACCGACGCGGGGACCTACCCCGCGGACGCCGTCGTGCTTGCGATGGGCGGCCGCCCGAACCTCGCGCTCGGGCGCAGCGCCGGCTGCGAGGTCGGCGCCTCGGGCGGCCTGGTGGTCGATGACCGGATGCGGACCACCGTGCCGCACGTCTGGGCGGCTGGCGACTGCGTCGAGTCGGTCGACCTGGTCGCGGGCCTGCGGCGCAACGTCCAGCTGGGGACGCACGCGAACAAGCAGGGAAAGGTGGCCGGCCTCAACCTCGCGGCCGCGCTCGCCGGCGACGGCACGCCGCCGGACGCCACCTTTCCCGGCGTTGTCGGGACCGCGGTGACCAAGGTGTGCCAGTGGGAGATCGCCCGGACGGGGCTGCTCGAGTCCGACGCGGCCGAGGCGGGGGTCGGCTACGCGGTCGTGTCGTTCTCCGGAACCGCCCGCGCCGGCTACATGCCCGACCCCGGAGAGGTCCGCGTCAAGATGATGGCCGAGCGCGGCACCGGCCGGGTGCTCGGCGCGCAGCTCGTCGGGACCGGCAACGTGGCGAAGCGCATCGACGTGGCGGCGACCTGGTGCCAGCTCGGGGTCACCGCCCAGGACGCCCAGTTCCTCGACCTGTCCTACGCGCCGCCCTTCGGCGGCGTCTGGGACCTGCTCCAGGTCGGCGCCCGCAAGCTCGTCAAGGAGCTCGGGCTGTCCCCGCAGCTCTGACGCAGGAGCTACTCGACGAGGTCCTCGGCCGGCAGCGGGTAGGTCGAGAAGACGTCGAGGTAGGGGGCGGGGTCGCCGGTCCAGCCCAGCTCGGCGATCTGCGCCCGGCTGCGGCGTCCCGTCATCGCCCGGAGCAGCTCGAAGGGCTCGCCCCGCA
>JACCXR010000081.1 GCA_013696915.1 Euzebyaceae bacterium | reverse complement strand
GTCATGCGTCCGGTCGATCGCTGCCCGCCCGGAACCGGCCCGCACAGCGCACGCCCGGCGCGCTGGCCGGCGGCGGTGCTCCTGCTCCTCCTGCTCGCCGGGTGCGGCCGGGAGCTCCCGGACGACGACGGCACGACCGCGGCACTGCCCTCGCCGTCGGTGACGGCCCCGGCGACGCTGCCGACGGCGGGCGCGGTCGCGACCACCGCCCCGCACCCCTCGCCCAAACCGGCGCCGAGCCCCACCCCCCCGCCCAGCCCGACACCGCCTCCCCCGCCTCCTCCGCCCCCTCCGCCCGAGCACTTCCCCGACGTGACGTCGGCCACGCTCACCAAGGACGCAGAGGGTTACAAGCTCGTGGTGACGATGTCGTCGCCGTACGAGACGCCCGAGCGGTACGCGGACGGGTGGCGTGTCCTCGCCCCCAACGGCGGCGTGCTCGCCGAGTTCAAGCTGGGCGAGAACCATGTCACCGAGCAGCCATTCACCAGGCGGCGGCGCCTGGAGATCCCCGACGGCGTCACCGAGATCACCATCCAGGGGCGGGACATCCTCAGCGGCTACGGCGGTGCCACCGTCACGATCCCCGTCCCCGGCTGACCACCGGCCGGACGCCGGCCTCCATGGGGCCGTCGCAGGTCGCTTGTACGGTTCGGGCCATGGACGTGGAGGTCGTGCGGAGCGCCCGGCGGCGCAAGACGGTGCAGGCCCGCGAGGTCGACGGGGTCCTGCGCATCCAGATCCCCGCGGCCATGACGGGTGACGAGGAGCAGCGCTGGGTCGACGAGATGACCCGCCGGTTCCGACGTCGCGCGGGCACACGCGAAGTCGACCTCGCGTCCAGGGCGCGGACCCTGGGCCAGCGGTACGGACTCCCGATCCCGTCGTCGATCCGCTGGGCCGACAACCAGCGGTCCCGATGGGGCTCGTGCACCGTGGCGACCGGCGCGATCCGCGTCTCGTCCGCGCTGGGGGCCTATCCCCGGTGGGTGCTGGACTACGTGGTGGTCCACGAGCTCGCCCACCTGGTCCATCCCGACCACGGCGCGGCGTTCTGGGGTCTCGTCGACCGCTACCCGCGCGCCGAGCGCGCCAGGGGGTTCCTGATCGCGAAAGGGATCGAGCCGGACGCCTGACCGCCTCAGGCGACGAGTCCGCGGGCCGGGAGCAGCGCGGGCTGCGGCCGCCCGAGCAGGAAGCCCTGGACGAAGTCGCAGCCGAGCGCCTGGAGGGCGCGGAGCTGGGCCGGGGTCTCGACGCCCTCCGCCACGACGGACAGCGACAGGGCGTGCGCGAGCTGGACGATGGCCGCCACGATCGCCGTCTCCTCGGCGCCGCCGCCCAGCCCGCCGATGAACGAGCGGTCGATCTTCAACGCGTCGATCGGGAAGCGCTTGAGGTAGGCGAGGGAGGAGTACCCGGTGCCGAAGTCGTCGACCGCGACGCGGACTCCCCGGCGCCTCAGCCCGGCCAGCGTCGACACCGTCGCCGCGACGTCGGTCATCACGGCGCCCTCGGTGATCTCCAGGACCAGCTGGGACGGGTGCGCGCCGGCGTCCTCCACGGCGGACATGACGACCTCGGCAAGGTCCGGTCGGGCGAGCTCGCGGGCCGACAGGTTGATCCAGATCTGCCCGGAGCCGCCCCGTCCACGGCGCGCCGCCTCACGGCAGGCCTCCCGCAGGACCCATTCGCCCACGGCCACGATCATCCCGCTCTCCTCGGCGGCCGGAAGGAATGCGGCGGGGGCCAGCAGGCCGAGCTCGGGGTGCTGCCACCGCAGGAGGGCTTCGGCGCCCACGGCGGTGGCGCCGGTGGCGTCGAAGATCGGCTGGTAGTGCAGTCGCAACTCGTCGTCGTCGATGGCGCGCCGGAGGGCGTTCAGCATCCCGAGGCGACCGGCGGCGTTCGCCCGGACCTCGTCGGTGCAGATCTCGATGCGGCCGCGGCCGCGGTCCTTCGCGCGATACATCGCCGCGTCGGCGTCGCGCAGGAGCGCGCCGGGATCCGTCGCGCCGGGGCGAGCGACCGCGACCCCGATGCTCGCCCGGACGACTACCTCGACGCCGTCCAGCAGGAAGGGGGCGGCGAGGGCCTCGCCCAGCCGGGCTGCCACGCCGGTGACCGCGTCGGCCTCTCCCACCCCCTCGCAGACGAGCACGAACTCGTCCCCGCCGAAGCGGGCCACCGTCTCCGAGTCCCGGGCGTGGGCCCGCAGCCGCTGCGCGACCGCACGGAGGAGGGCGTCGCCGGCCTCGTGCCCGAGGCTGTCGTTGACCACCTTGAAATGGTCCAGATCGCAGAACAGCACCGCCACGTGATCACCGGTCCGCTGGGCCCGCGCGAGCGCCCCCTGGAGGTGGTGGGTCAGCAGACGCCGGTTCGCGAGATCCGTCAGCGGGTCGTGCAGCGCCTGGTGCGACAGCTGAGCCTCGGCGTTCTTGCGATCGCTGATGTCCACGACCTGGACGAGCAGCGTGGCGTCGTCGCCCTCGGCCGTCGTCAACGGCGACACGCTGACCAGCCCCCAGACGACGCGGCCGTCGGAGCGGACGTAGCGGCGCTCGTCGCCACCGCGCGGTATGGCCGGCGCCACCGGTTCCGCCAGGTGACCCACATCCCCGGGATGCGCCAGCGAGTCCATCGTGCTCGCGAGCAGTGCGGGCTCCTCGTGCCCCAGGAAGTCGCAGAGCGCCCGGTTGACCTGGAGGATCCGGTCGTCCGGGGACACGATGGCCATCCCGATCGGCGCGTTCGTGAAGGCCCCCCGGAACCGCTCCTCACTGGCCCGCAGCGCCTCTTCCACTTCACGGCGGGCGGTGATGTCCCGGCCGACCGACTGGATCTCGAGCACCGCCCCGTGCCCGTCCATCAGGGCCCGGTCGGTCCACTCGTACCAGCGGCTGCCGCCGTCGGGCAGCCACGCCTGTTGCTCGTGGCAGACCACCGGGAAAGACGGGCCGAGGGCGGCGATCTGGCCGAGCGCCCCCGCGCAGTGAGCCTCGGGGATGAGGGTGAGGAACGACGTGCCGAGCAGCTCGTCCGTGGACCGGCGGAAAAACTCGGCGTAGGCGCGGTTGACGAACGTCAACGTCCCGTCGGGAAGGAAGCGGCACACCAGCTCCGTCTGGTCGTCGATGATCTCGCGGAGGCGGGCCTCGCTCCGCAACAGCGCCTCGTGGCCGGCCTGGCGGACCAGCGCGCCGGCGAAGACGTCGACGACCCATCGCAGCATCGCGGCCGTGTCGTCGGACCATCGCAGCTCGCTGCGGACGGCGTCGAAGCCGACCATGCCGAGGAGCCGGCCCTCCGCCGTCATCGGGACCGAGATCAGCGACCGGATGCCCTGCGCGGCGAGGTGATCCCGTTCGGCCGCGGCGCCGGCGGGGAGGTCGGCGACGCGGTCGATGCGGACCACCTCACGGCGGCGCAGGCGGGAGAAGATCCATGGGAACTCGGTGGCCGGCACCGCCTGAAGACCGTCGATCTGCGGTTCGATCCCCTCGGCGCACCACTCTTGGGTGTTGCGCAGGATCGCGCCACTGTCCTCGAAGACGAACACGTAGGCGCGATCGACGCCGGTGAAGGCCCCGAGTTCGGCGAGCGCGGCGTCGATCCCGGCCTCGATGTCTTCGGGCGGCAGATGGACGAAGCGGGAGGAGATGCCGGTGACCAGGCGTTCGACGGCCACGCGCGCGACAAGTTCCGCGGCCGTGGCCTGGCTGCCGACTGTCACCCTCCACCCCTCCGACGCTCGGGCGGGCCGGGCCCGCTGGCCCCACCGTCCGGTGCGCTTCCCGCCGGCGAAGGCTCTCACCGACTCATCGGCATCGGCGGTCGAAGGTTGAAGAGATGAAGAGGATCAGGCGGGCGGGGCGGAGGCGGCCGGTCAGTAGGTGGCCACCCGCTCCCCCATGGAGAGCAGCTCGACGCCGGTGACCCACTTGACCGTGCCGCCAGTG
>JACCXR010000078.1 GCA_013696915.1 Euzebyaceae bacterium | reverse complement strand
CCGCCGGCGCGTCGGCGCCGCCGGCGGAGGCCGCCGCCGCGGCAGGCTCGGCGGACGCCTCGCGCGGGCCGAGCTTCTCGCCTGCGGCCTCCTTCTTGGCCCGGACGGCGGCGGCCTTCGCCTTGGCGCGGGCGATGCGCTCGCTCTTGCCCTGCGCGATCAGCTCGTCGTAGACCTTCTGGTCCATCTCGACCTGCTCAGCCATGACTGCTCCTTGCGCGTTCCAGCGCTACAGGGGACCGGAGATGCCGCCGTCCTTGCGGATCCTCCAGAAGTGGACCGCGAGGAAGAGAGTGGTGATGAAGGGCAGGGCCAGGACGTGGAGGACGTACCAGCGCAGCAGCGTCTCCGGCCCGATTTCCACGCCTCCCAGCAGGACGAACTGCACCTGCTGGCCGAACACCGGCGTGAACCCCGCCATCGCCGTCCCGACGGCCACGGCCCAGATGGCGAGCTGGTCCCAGGGCAGCAGGTACCCCGTGAACGCGAGCAGGAGGGTCAAGAGCAGCAGGATCACGCCGACGACCCAGTTGAACTCCCGCGGCGGCTTGTAGGCGCCGTGGTAGAAGACCCGCGCCATGTGCAGGAAGACGGTGAACACCATCAGGTGGGCGCCCCAACGGTGCATGTTGCGCACGAGGTCGCCGAACTGGACGCCGGCGATGATGCGTTGCATGTCGGCGTAGGCGAGCTCGTTCCCGGACCCGGCCGCCGGCCGGTAGAAGAACATCAGGAAGATGCCGGTGATGGTCAGCAGAATGAACAGGAAGAAGCTCATCCCGCCGAGGCAGTAGGTGTACGTGAGCTTGAGGCCGTGCCGCTTCACCTTCACCGGGTGGAGGTGGTACAGCACGTTGTTCATCGCGGCAAGCGCCCGGTCGCGGGACGTGTCGCGGTAGCCCTTGCGATAGATCGACCCGGGCCGGAAGATCGACTTCCAGACGACGTTGTCCTGGACCTTCTTCTTCGCCTCGTCCGGCGAGGGGATGCGGGGCGTGGGGATGCGGGCCAATCCGGCTTCCTTCGCTCAGCTGGAGACCCGGCCTAGCCACAGGGCGTCGGACGGGCAGCGCTCGACACAGATGGCGCAGCGGGTGCATTCGTTGTCGTCGATCACGAAGATCGCCTCGGCGGTGTTCGCCAACGTCATGATCTCGCCGTTCTCGGCGTCCTTCACGATCGAGGGGGCGATCATGAAGATGCACTCCCACGGGCAGACGTCCTCGCAGGCGCGGCACAGGATGCACAGCTCGGGGGTGAGGCCGATGTGGCGCTTCGGCTTGACCCGCTCCTGCAGCCAGGCGGCGTCCACGGTCTCGATCCGGTAGTCGTCGAAGATCTCCGGGTGGAGCCCCTGGTCGGTCAGTCCCACTGCTCGTCCTGTCGCTGGCGTGCCGGCACGCTACTTGTAGCCGCCGGACTGGGGACGCGCTTCTTCACCCTCGGCGAGGGAGCGCGGGTAGTGCTTCTGCACGTACATGGCGGCGACCGCGAAGGCCCCCATCGCGACGAACGTCTCCATCATCACGACCGAGTCGCGGAACACCTGGTAGAAGTTCGCCGCGATGACGTTGCCGCCGATCGCGAGCTGGCCGGGGATCACGGCGTTCTCCATCAGGTCCCGCTGGCCGTCGAGGAAGTAGACCCAGGCCGACGGCAGGATCCCAAAGGCCCAGAACGCGGCGATCGTCGCCGCCATGGTCCCGAGGATCGCCGACAGCCAGCCCTGGGTGTCGCGCAGCTGCTTCGCCAGCACGAGGAAACCGATGGTGAGGACCGCGCTGCCGATGCTGACGCCCAGGCCCGCCCAGCCGCGGCCGAACGTCCACAGGGCCCTGCCGACCTGCGGCAGGGTCCCGAAGAAGTCACCCACCCAGTCCACATCGCACCTTTCGTCCGTGCCCGGCGCCGGGGAGCGGCGAGCGCGCGTTCCGCGGTGCGAGGGGCTGGGCGTCCCCTGCGTGACCCCCGGCCACACGGCCATCCCGCCCCCCCAACTGTACTGGTGGCCCCCAGCGTCCGCCAACTGTCCCGCCCTTCGGCACCCGGGTTGGCGCCGCGCGAGCAGCTCAGAGCTCCACCCCCAGGTGAGTGCCGAGAAGGGCGCGCAGCTGGGCGGCGTCCAGCGGGCCGGTGTGCCGGTAGACGATCGTCCCGGTGGGGCCCACGAACAGCGTGGTCGGCATGCCGAAGGCCTCGACGGCGCGGGCGAACTCCTCCCGCGGGTCGGCCGCCAGGTCGTAGCCGATGCCGAGCCGCTCGACGAAGGCCTCGGCCTTGGCCGCGTCGTCGTTCACGTCGACCCCGAGGAAGGCGACCTGGCCCTCCCCGGCACGGGCGACCTCCTGGAGGGCCGGCATCTCCTCGACGCACGGCGCGCACCAGGTCGCCCAGAGGTTGACGACCAGCGGGGCCCCGCGGTAGTCGGCCGGCGAGATGTCGCGGCCCCCGGCGAACCCTGCGAGGGGCGCGTCGGGCAGCGGCATGCGGTCCGTCGGCGCCGGGCGCTCGTCCAGCGGGGCGATCGCGCTCTGACCTGCTCCCGACTGGACCGGCAGGGACGGCCCGGGCCCGGCGACGCTCGCCGCCACCGCGCCGACGACGACCGCGACCGCGACGGTCAGTCCCAGCAGCACGGTCCGGCGGCCGCCCGACCAGCCGGGAGACGGCGGCCGCTCGAGAACGTCGGCATCGTCCGAGGCGAAGTCGGGGGGCATCACGGCAAGGCTAACGCCTCCCCCGGCGGAGCCGGTTCCCGCCCCTGCCCGTGGCGTTCTGCCGCAGGAGCCGTTGCGACGGGGTGCGGCACCGGTGTGCACTCGCGGACGCCTCCCCTTTCCCACGAGCTCATCGACGGTGAGGACGCCGTCCTCGACAACG
Organism: Euzebyaceae bacterium; assembly: GCA_013696915.1. Lineage (GTDB taxonomy): Bacteria > Actinomycetota > Nitriliruptoria > Euzebyales > Egibacteraceae > JACCXR01. Next base: position 10,544 of record JACCXR010000078.1, on the reverse strand, counting down.
CCCCGGAGGCACCGGCTGACCCGAGGAGTGACGCGACACGGGTGCGCAGCCTCCGAGATGCCTGCCCCTATCCCACGATCTCCTGGACGGTCAGAACACCGTCCTGGACGACGCCCCTAAGCACTGACTGACCGGAGGCGTGGCGCAACAGGGGCCGCAACTCCCTTTCCGACAAGCCCTCAAGCAGGAGGGACGGACCCAGGCACGTCGGCGGGTCGCTGTCGCCCGCAATCGAGCAAATACGCGGGGGGTCTTGGGCGCTGCCGGTCGTCGTCGGGTCGATGACCCCCACAACGGTCAGCGGACCCTCGCGGCCCTCCTCGGCAGCGACCCCCGCCGGGACCGGGAAGCTCTCCGCAGTTGCCGGCTGGCTGGTCCCGGCACTCTCCCGAGTAGCGCTCGACATGCCCCCGCTCGTGCACGCCCACACCAGGGCCGATGCCGCCAGCAAAGAATCCCCGAACAGTCTGCCGCCCAGCCGTGGCCCGATTCTCACTTCCTCCCTCCTTTTCCAAAACCACGGGATGCGCAACTTCGGGTCACTCCCGCCGGGCGGTTGCTGGCCACCCTCGATGGGGACCGCACCTACTTGTACTTTGACGTGGGCGACCTCGAGGACGTCGCGAGTCGGGCAGTCGGCGTGCCCGTCGAGCTCATCCCCGACGGCGTATTGCGCAATCGAGGACACAGCCGTGACCTGGACTCCGCCGTTGCTCTGTGATCCGCCGCCCCGACGAGGCTGACGTCCTGCAGCAGAGAGCACTGGCATGCGGACGCCGTTCGGCGTTGGGCGGTCGTCCGATTGTGGATCGCGGTCGCCAATGCGGCGGAGCGCTACGGACTGTTGACCGGTGTGCCCGCCACGACTGCGCCGTGGGCGCGTGCGTACGCCTTTCGAAGCGTCTTGGCCCATCTGCCATTGGGGGACATCGACGACGATGTGGTCTGGGGCACCAGTAAGGTCGATCTGCTGAATCGAATCTGGCCGCACATGCCGAAGCGGCCTTGCAAGCCTTGCAGGGGAAGGAAGACGACGGGGACAAGGAGTGAGTGAGCAGCGAAGGCTCGTGATCGGCAGCGCAGCCGATGTGCGCTCTTGGGCCCTCCCGGCTCAGCCTCGCACGTGCTTGCGGAGGAGGCGTTCGGGCTCGCCCGTGTCGTCGGTGCGCACACGCGGGATGCCGCGCACCCATTCGTGGTCGGTGAGGCCGGGGTTGTGCGTTGTGGAGCCGTCCGGCCAGAAGATCTGGGGGCTGCCCTGGATCGGAAGGTCCTTGCTGCGCTCGAAGTCGTCGAGCACGTCGGCGCGAACCGGCTGGGTCGCCCACTCGTGCATGACCGCGTCGGCGTCCAGGCCGGCCTCGCCGACCGCCTGGTGCAGCTGCCCCCGCATGCTGACGTCGCCGGAGTGCCGGAAGAACCGCAGGCGCAGCGCGTAGTCGGTGTCCTCGGCGGCGCGCGTCCCGAACAGGCGGCGCGCGGCGGCGACGACCTCGAAGGCGCCGAGGAACGAGCTGGGCCACGACTCGCCGCGGTACCGGCTGAACAACGACTCCTCGTGGTTGGCGAGGACGGCGGTCTCCGGCTCGACGATGTGCCGGGGGGTGCCGCTGCCGTTGACGAACTCCAGCGGCCAGGCGCGCGGGTCGAAGACCGCGTCGAGCCCGGCGGCGTCGCGGGCTTTGCGCAGGCGGTGGACGGCGACGGTCGCCCAGGGGCAGTGGATGTCGGACCAGACGGCGACGGTGGTGGTCATGCGAGCCAGCCTGCCACCCTCGCCGCCGCTACGCGACGAGGTCGCGGGCGACCTCATGGGCCGCGGCGACCGTGGAGGCGATGTCCTCCGGCGTGTGCGCGAGGCTGACGAACAGCGCCTCGTACCCGGACGGCGGCAGGTAGTGGCCGCGGGCGAGCATGCCGTTGAAGAAACGGGCGTAGCGGCCGTGGTCCGCCGCCCTGGCCCCGGCGTAGTCCCGGACCGGCTCACCGGTGAAGAACACGCTGAACAGGCTCGCGACGCGCGGGACCGCCGCCGGGACCCCTGCGGCGTCGAAGACCCCCTGGAGACCCTCGATCAGCTGGTCGGCACGGTCGGCCAGCCCCTTGTAGGCGGCGTCGTCCAGGAGGCGCAGCTGGGCGAGGCCGGCGGCGACCGCGACCGGGTTCCCGCTGAGGGTGCCGGCCTGGTAGACGGGACCCTCGGGGGCCAGCTGGCGCATGACGTCGGCGGACCCGCCGAACGCGGCGAGCGGGTAGCCGCCGCCGACGACCTTGCCGAGCGCGACGAGGTCGGGGACGACGCCGCTGTGCTCGCCGGCGCCGCCGCGGGCGACGCGAAAGCCGCTCATGACCTCGTCGAACAGCAGCAGCGCGCCGTTTGCGGCGGTGATCTCGCGGAGGAACTCGAGGAAGCCGGCCTCGGCGGGGACGACGCCCATGTTGGCCGGCACCGGCTCGCAGGCGACGACCGCGATCCCGTCCGGGTGGGCTCGGAACGCCGCCTCGACGGCCGTGCGGTCGTTCCACGGCACGACCACCGTGTCGGCGGTGGCGCCGCGCGTGACGCCGGGCGAGTTCGGCAGCCCGAACGTCGCGACGCCGCTGCCGGCGTCGACGAGCAACGCGTCCGAGTGCCCGTGGTAGTGCCCGCCGAACTTCACGAGCGTGTCCCGGCCGGTCGCGCCGCGGGCGAGGCGGATCGCGCTCATGGCCGCCTCGGTGCCCGAGGAGACGCAGCGGACCATCTCGACGGCGGGAACGGCGTCGCGGATGGTCTCCGCCAGCTCGACCTCGCCGGCGGTGGGGGCGCCGTAGCTGGAGCCCCGGTCGATCGCGTCCTTCGCGGCGGCGACGACCTCGGGGTGGCAGTGGCCGAGGATCAGCGGCCCCCAGCTCATCACGTAGTCGAGGTAGCGGTTGCCGTCGGCGTCGACGAGGTGCGCGCCCTCCCCGTGGACCATGAACCTCGGCGTGCCCCCGACGCTGCCGAACGCCCGCACGGGCGAGTTGACGCCGCCGGGGATGACCCGTCGGGCGCGGGCGTACAGGTCTTGCGAGGCGCGCGTGGTCGGCATCGACGGCATCAGCCCGCCGCGGCGAGGTCGAAGTTGCGCTCGTAGAGGGCGGCGACCTCGGCGAGCTCCTCGGCGGTGAGGTCGCGCGCGTCGCCGGCCGCCGCGAACTGTCCGATCTGCTCGGCGCCGTAGATGTTCGGCAGCGTGGTCGCGACGTGGTCGTCGGCCAGGATCCAGCGCAGCGCCGCCTGGCCGAGGGTCATTTCCCGCGTGAGGAAACCGAGCCGGTCGACCTTCTGGACGCCCTCCACCAGCCAGCTGCGCGGCCGGTGCCGGCGGTGGTCGTTCTCAGGGAAGACGGTGTCGGCGGTGAGGTTGCCCTCGAGCATGCCGGAGCTGTGAGGGACACGGACGATCATGCGCGTGCCCGTCTCGCGCGCCACGTCGAGCAGCTCGCGGCCGGGATCCTGCTCGAGGAGGTTGTGGATCATCTGCACGCCGCCGAGCGACCGGGTGCGCATGGCGTGGACGCCCTCGTCGCGCCAGCCGATCTTCGGGCCGAGGGCGATCCCGTAGGCGCGGACTTTGCCGGCCTCGCGGGCGCCGTCGAGGAAGGCGAACAGGTCGTCGTCGTCGAGATGGGCCATGCGGGGATTGTGCAGCTGGTAGAGGTCGATCGCGTCGACGCCGAGCCGCTTCAGGCTCGCGTCGAGGGCGGCGCGCAGGTAGTCGGTGTCGGTGCGGTGGGGGCGCTCCTGCTGGCCGCGGCGCTCGTGCTCGCTGACGATGTCGTAGCCGAACTTCGTCGCGATCACGACCTCGTCGCGCACGTCGGCGAGCGCCTCGCCGAGCACCTCTTCGGCGTAGCCCTCGGCGTAGGCATCGGCGGTGTCGAAGAAGGTGATGCCCGCGTCGAAGGCCCTGCGGTGCAGGTCGACGGCCTCACGCCGCGTGTAGTCCCCCCACCACCCGGTCGTCACCGTCCAGTTGCCGAAGCCGACCTCGCTGACACGGATGTCGGGGGCGAGCTGGCGGTAGCGCATCTGAGGACTCCTGGCGACGGGTCGGGGGACAATCTCGATGCTATCGCCGGTGTCGTTCCGGGCAGACAGGCCGCGCCTCAACACCGGCCTGTGTCGACTGGCGCGGCCGTGCGCCGACTCAGTCGACACAGCCCGGGGTGCTGGGGCCGCCCCGCGACGAGCTGGTCCGGCCCCGGTCAGGCGGCGCCCTCGCGGTAGACCTTGACCCGCACCAGCCGGCCCTCCCGGACCGTGAAGAAGGCGGCGACCTCCAGCTCCGTGGTACCGCCGGCGAAGGCGACGAGTTCGCGCAGCTCGCAGGCGACCGTGTCACCGGTGACGACCGCGCGGCGGATCTCGAGGGCGGCGCGGGCCTCGCCGGAGAACGCCTCGGCGAACAGCCGCGCCAGGCCGCGGCGACCGACGACGAGAAGGTCTCCGGACGCGAACACGGCGTCCTCGGCGAAGCCGGCGAGCACCGCGTCGGTGTCCCGGGCGTTGAAGGCGGCGAGGTGGGCCTCGACCGCCTGCAGTGGCCCCGCGGTCACCCGAGGCGTCGCGCCATCCAGCCGGCGGCGTAGGTGATGACCAGGTCCGCGCCGGCGCGGCGGATGCCGAGCAGCGTCTCGGCCATGACCCGGTCGTGGTCGATCCATCCGTTCGCGGCGGCGGCGTGGACCATCGCGTACTCGCCGGAGACGTGGTAGGCCGCGAGCGGCAGGCCGGTCGCCTGCTTCACCCGGTGCACGATGTCGAGGTAGGGCACCGCCGGCTTGACGAGCAGGATGTCGGCGCCCTCGGCGGCGTCGGCGAGGGCCTCGCGCACCCCCTCCCCGGCGTTGCCGGGGTCCATCTGGTAGGCGGACCGGTCCCCGAACCGCGGCGCGCACTCGGCGGCGTCGCGGAACGGCCCGTAGAAGGCGCTGGCGTACTTCGTGCAGTACGCCATGACGGCGGTGTCCTCGGCGTGGCCGGCGTCGTCCAGGGCGCGCCGGATGACGCCGACCTGCCCGTCCATCATCCCCGACGGGGCGACGACGTCGGCGCCGGCCTCGGCCTGGCTGACCGCGGCCCGGGCGTACGCGGCGTTGGCGGCGTCGTTGTCGACCGTGCCGTCCGGCCGCAGGGGGCCGCAGTGGCCGTGGTCGGTGTATTCGTCGAGGCAGGTGTCGGTGACGAGCACGAGGTCGTCGGCGTGGTCGTCGCGCAGGGCCCGGACAGCCCGCTGCACCACGCCGTCCGGGTTCCACGCCTCCGAGCCGTCGGCGTCCTTCGCCGCGGGGATCCCGAACAGCAGCAGCGTGGCGACCCCCGCCGCGCGCAGCTCCTTGGCCTCCGCCCGCAGGCTGTCGAGCGTGTGCTGGGCCACCCCGGGAATCGACGCGACCGGCTGCGGGTCGGCGATCCCCTCCTTGACGAACAGCGGCGCCACCAGCTGCGACGGCACCAGCGCCGTCTCGCGGACGGCAGCCCGCAGCGCGGCCGTCCGCCGCAGCCGGCGCGGGCGCGCGATCGGGAAGGGCGCCGGGTCCATTAGGGTCGAGGATAGCCCTGCTCCTCCCCAGGCCGTCCGCTACGGTGCCCGCCGTGGAGCTCCTCGGCATCCTGCTCATCGCCGTCGCGGTCATCGTCGCGGTCAAAATCGCGAGCCTTCTGCTGAAGCTCGCAATGGTCGCACTCGTCCTCGGCGGCCTCTACCTGCTGTTCTTCGCCTCGGGGTAGGCGCCGCCTGGATGGGTCGGCACGTGGTCAGCCCGCGGGCTGGGTGGTGTCCTCGAGCGACACGCGGAGCAGGACGCTGGCCCAGGTCCGGTAGGGCCGCCAGCCGTCGGCGATCTCGGTGAGCTGAGAGCTCGTCGGATCGCTGAGGCCGTACAGCTCGGCCATTGCGTGGTGGAGGCGCCGCTCGTGGGTGGGGAAGTGGTCGGGGTCGCCGGCGCCGCGCAATAGTACGAGCTCGGCGCTGAACGGTCCGATGCCCGGCAGCTGCTGCAGCTGGCTGAGCGCCTCGTCGCGTGACAGGCTCCGGAGGCGGGCGCTGTCGAGCCGGCCGTCGAGCGCCGCGCCGGTGAGCTGGCGCAAGTACCCCAGCTTGCGGCCGGGCACGACGGCCTCGGTGAGCTCGCGGAGCTGTTGCGGGGCCGGGAAGGCGGTCACGGTGTCACCGTGCACGTCGACGATGCGCCCGATCCGCTCGGCGATCCGCTGCTTCATCGCGGCCGTCTGGGTCATGCGGACGCGGTGGCTGAGCAGCGCCCAGGCGGCGGCTTCGTAGGCCGACCAGAAGCAAACGGGGCGCAGGCCCGGGTAGCGGCGCTGCAGCCGGCCGACCACCGGGTCGCGGTCGCCGACGGCGGCGAAACCGGTCCCGTCGACGTCCAGCGACAGGATGCGCGCGACCTGCCCGCGGACCGCCTCGGCGTCCGCGTCGCCGTAGACGGTGGCGACGACCGAGCCGTCTCGTTCACGGACACAGACGCCGGCGGTCGCCCAATCGCCCTCGACGGGGAACGCCAGGTGCAGGTGGTCCCGGTCGCGACCGCGGTAACCGGAAGGCGCGAAGCCCTCCAGGAAGCGGGTCGACGCCGCCAGCGAGAAGGGCCCACGGGGCGTCAGGACGAGCGGCTTCACCGGTCGTGGACGGTGATGCGGTAGCCGTCGGGGTCGACGAAGGTGAAGGTGCGACCGAACGGGCTGTCAGCCGGGTCCTGGGCGATCGTGACGCCGGCGTCGCGCAGCTCCGCGCACAGCGCGTCGGCGTCGTCGGCGCGCAGCCACAGCGCCACGCCCCAGCCGAGGCGGTTCACCTCGTCGAGGTCGACGGTCGGCTCGCGGACGGCGAACGGGATGGGCTGGGTCGCGAACACCACCGCGTGCGGCGGGCCTTCGGGGGAGCGCTGCAGCTCAGCCGGTCGGCGTAGAACTCGGCCGAGGCCTGCAGGTCGCGGACCTGCAGGGCGATGAAATCGGGGCCGGTCACGGTTGCCATGAGCGTGCTCCTGGCAAGATAGGATATCAGTGTCCTGATTCTAACGTAAGGTTCCTGATATGCAAGGCGACCTGGTCGGGCAGCAGATCGGCTACCTCGTCAAGCGGGTGCAACAGGCTCTGCGCGGGGCCATGGAGCCCGCGATGCGCAAGCACGGGGTCACGATGGCGCAGTACGCGGCCCTCAGCGTCCTGCAGCACGACCCCGGGCTGTCCAACGCCGAGCTCGCCCGCCGCTGCTTCGTCACGGCGCAGACGATGAACCAGGTCCTCGCCGGCCTGGAGCATTCCGGGCTGGTCGAGCGGGCGGCGCACCCCCGGCATGGCCGCATCCTGCAGACCAGCCTCAGCGCAGCGGGCCAGCGGCTGCTGGCGCGCTGCCAGGAGGCCACAGCCGGCATCCACGAGCGGATGCTCGCGGGCCTCGCCGCCGAAGAGCAAGACCGGCTGCGCGCCCTGCTCGTGCACTGCGCCGTGCAGCTCGAAGGATCACGGGCGATCCGTTCGTGACCTGAGGCTGAGGCGTGCCGGAGTATGGCAGGGGCCGTCGGCGCACACATTCGGGCCGGGTCAGACCCGAGCGACGCAACCTCGTTGGACGTCCGACGGCCAGCGGATCTTGTTCACCAAGGTCGACGGCGCCGGCGTCGGAACCCAGCGCATCGCGTCCATAACGGCTCGAGGTGACAGCCCGGTCTTGACAACGGAGACCACCCGAAAGCGGGACGCACGCCGAGCTGCAGCCTGGCAGGTGACGGCCGCGGCGCTGCCCTGTCATCAATGCTGACTCGAAGACGGAATTGAGGGGATGCGATGCAGCTCGCACAGAGCCCCTTGTTCTTCTCCTGCCCTTCCCGCCAGGACCACCGGTCCGCGCGGCAATGGAGACAGCGCGCAGTAGTTGCAGCTGCTCGATCCGCTCGCCAAGCGCCCGTTTCCCCTGCTGGCCTGACCGGCCCGTGCATGGTGAGGAACCGAGCCGCCGTGCGTGGCTACGCCTCGACGAGGTCGGCGTTGACAGCGTGGGCGGCGACGCTGGCGAGATCCCAGCCGACCGGGTCGTCGAGGCGGCGTGACAGTTGCACACGGGCGTGCGCGAGCCACGCCGCCGCGCGTTCGAACAAGGCGACTGCGACCGCGGGCCCCCCCCGTCGAGGGGGCGTAGAGCACACCGGCGAGATCGCGGTACTGGTCGTGGATCCTGCGTGCCCACCGTTGCGTCTGCGGGTGCGGGGCGGTGGACAGGTGCGTGCCGGCGCGGGTCTGCTGCGCGAACCGGCCGCGCACGTCGAGCACGCGCAATGGCTCGGTGAGTTCGAGGACGCTGAGGGTGAGCCCGTCGGCGACGATGAGCTCGCGGCCGCCTTGCGCGGCCTCGGCGACGGCCACCTCTAACGGGTTTCCAGGAACGGACGTCGCTTGGGCGAAAGCTCGTGGGGCCGCGTGCTGCCGGGGTCGTCGCAGGCGAGGTACGCGATGCCGTAGTCGGGCTCGTGATCGCGGGGCGCGCCGGGGGGTGATGGTCGAAGCGGCCCTTGTCGGGCAGCGGGCCGAACCAGCGCAGCTCGTGTGCAGCCATCGGATGCGCCCCCCGGTCCTGTGCAGCCGCAACAGCTCCCAGCACTCGGGCAACACCGCGACGTGGTCGTCCTCGAGTGTGGGCAGCCTGCCGGGCGGTGAGCGAAGCCCTGTGGTCACGGCACCATGCCGAAGGTGGCCGCCTCGGCGAGCAGCGCGTCTAGCTCGTCGTCGATGACGAGTACCTCGGCGCGTGACCGCCCGTCGAGATGTGTCTGTGGGTCGGTGAGCCAGCGAACGAGCGCGGCCGGCGAGGTGTCGTCGGCGTGGGGGAGTGCGCGCAGCAGCCGCGCCCACTCCGGCGCGTCGTGCAAGCCCAGGTCGAACTGGAACCGCGGGAGCAGCCACTCGCGCGCACCTGCCTGCCGGTGCCATCCGAGCAGCGACCGCTGCAGGCCGCCGAGCCGCTGCCGTATGCGCGACGGGTCGCGCCCGAGCAGGTCCGCGACCTCGTTGACGCTCAGGCAGTCGGCTTCGAGCTGGGCGCGACGTGCGATCCCCGCAGAGACGGGCACGTCGCTGCGCCCGTCCGGGTCGATCCCCATGCGGCGCAGCACGCTGCGCTCGCGGTCGGACAGCCGAGCCGCGGAGCGCGGGGGAACGCGCTCCAGTGCTTCGGCGAGCTCACCGAGATCGATGCCACGCTCGCTCACCAGCTTCTCGAACTCGACGGTCCGCATACGCCCCTCCATGTCCCCGCGATGCCTTCACGCTGGTTCACGCCAATCTAATCGTGAGCACGGCCCCCGAACCTGAACTTCCTCGCCGGTCTCGAGCAGTCCGGGCTGATCGGGGCGCGCGCCGCACTCCCGGAGTCTGGCAGGGCCGCCGGCGCGATCGACGGGGACCGAGCTCAGGGTGCGAGTTGCTCCAGCGCCTCGATGTCTGCGAGATCCTGCGCCCGTCCGCTCGCCTGTTTGTTGCGCCGCAGATCGGTCAGCGAGATGAACGGCACCATGACGCCGCCGAGGTCGACCTCGACCCGGCGGGCGTAGGACTCCTCGAAGTCCACGCCGTCGATGGACGTCAGCAGGTCGATGCGCAGCGGGGGGTAGCCGAGCTGCACGACGCGGTCGGGTGCGGTGAAGTCCTCGAGGGTGAGGCCCACCTCCCCGAATCCGAAGTCATCGAGGGCAGCCAGCACGGCGCCGGCGTTGGCCTCATCCACGAGCAGCCACACGTCCAGATCAGCGGTGTAGCGGGGGTGCCCATGGAGCGCGACGGCGTAACCACCCACGATGAGGAAACGCGCGTCATGCGCGTGCAATGACGCGATGAACTCGCTGAAGTCGGGGTCGAGTTCCATGATCCCAGCCGTGGTGACGTCGGCGGAGCTCCTCCACCATCGCGATGCGCGCCGACGGAGGTCGCTCGCGCCAGTACCCGGCTGCGTCGTCCCGTTCGTGCAGGCGTCTGCGGACGACGACGCGAGCGACACGATCCATCAGGTCAGCTTACCGCGAGGCGCTGCCGTCAGGGCGGAGCGCCGCGCCCGTCAGCGACATTGAATGTTTCCTCCGGCGACGTGCCACCGATTGGCCGAGCGGGGCCACGACGCCGTGCGCGTGCGTGACCGAGGAGTCGATGCCCGGCCCGACCCGGAGGTTGCCGCCGTCGCCGTCGCGGAAGGACGCGCAATTGCGACCGAGAACGTCAAGGACTTCGCCGGTGGCCGCGGACTCGTGCTCGTGTGCGTCCTCGAGTCACGATTGCCGTCGCGCGGCATGGACGTTCGTCTCGCTGCCATGCTCGACGGGTGGGCTACGGCGAACCCGGAGCCGTACGTCGGCCTGCACTGGCCGTGACCATCGCGGGTGGCGGATCGCGCCCATGGACCTGGGCGACCCCGCCTCCGTGGGCCCGGCTCTGCAGGTCCGGGCGGTCTCTCCACTGTGTGGCACCGCTGATCGGAGGTCGTGATGTCGGTGACGAGCGCCCCGCC
>JACCXR010000073.1 GCA_013696915.1 Euzebyaceae bacterium | reverse complement strand
CGCCCGCCGCCCCGGCTACCCACGACCGCGCCACCCACGACGGCGCCGCCCCCGCCGCGCCGGCCAGTCCGGCCACCGCCACCGCATCGGTCCCTCCGCCGGCGCCCCCGGTGCCCTTTTCCCTCGTCGTCGACCACATCGAGATCCGTCCCCTCTCGAACGCCGGCATCGTCGGCCACGCGGTGCCGCCGATCGACGAGCAGTCCGTGGTGGGGGCCGTCGAGGGGGCGCGCGCCGCGCTCCAGCGCTACCTCGACGCACAGTTCGTGGACGAGGGGGCGCGCTTCACCGCCGCGCCGCTCGAGGCGCTGCTGACGCCCGGCGCCGCGGCCCTGCTCACCGAAGACGGGCGCGCGGCGCTCGGCCAGCTCGCGGCGCCACCGGCCAGCGCCGACGGGGGGGCAGCCGTCGCCAGCGCGCAGGTGCTCGTCGACGCGGCCACCGTGCGGTGGGTGGCCTTGACCTACGAGGCACCGATAACGCTGCGGACGACCGTCCCGGCCGAGCCGGCCGAGCCGGCTGTCCAGCGCGGGACGCTCGTGTTCGTCGCCGCGGACGACGGCTGGCGGGCGCAGGCCGCCGACGTGACCCTCGACCGGTCGGAGACGCCGTGAGACGCCTGGCGTGGCTCCTGCTCCTCGCCGCCCTCCTGCTGGAGGTCCCGGCCGCGGCGGTGCTCGCCGCCAGCACGCATCGTGCGGACCTGCGCCCGTCCTATGCCAAGGACGGCCTGTTGGTCGTGCTCGCGATCGGCTCGGACAAGGGCCCGCCGCACCGGCCCGGCGACCCCCTCCGCGGCAACGCGGACGGCGTCCACCTCATCGCCGTCGACACGGTCGCCAAGCGGGCCACGATCGTCGACTTCCCGCGCGACGCGTGGATCGGCGGCGACAAGGTCACCCACTATCTCCGCCTGGGTGGCCCCGAGGCCCTGGAAGGCCAGCTCGAGGCGTACACCGGCATCCCGATCGACTTCCACGCGGTCACGACGTTCGCCGGCATCGAGCGGATCGTCGACGGCATGGGCGGCGTCGACGTGGTCGTCGACCTGCCGATGTCGGATCCGTTCTCCGGGTCGAGCTTCGCCCCGGGTCCGCAGAGGCTGAGCGGTCCGCAGGCGCTCGCCTATCTACGGGATCGGTACTCGCTGCCAGCGGGCGACTTCGACCGGGCCCGCCACCACGGCGACATGCTGCGCTTCGCTCAGGCCCAGGTCCGCACCCGTCAGGCCGACCTGCCGACCCTCGTCGCGCTGACGGCGCTCTTCACCCGCAACACCGTCACGAACATGCCGCCCGCCGAGCTGCTGCAGCTGGCGGTGCTGGCGACCCAGATCGACCCGGCGAACGTCGCCCAGGTCCCGCTCGGCGGCGCCGTCGGGACGGTCGACGGCGCCTCGGTCGTCGACCTGGCCCCCGGGGACACCTTCGAGCGGATCCGCGCCGGTCAGGTCGGCCCCTGAGATGTGAATCGCCGGAGCCTGCGAAGGCGATTCTCATCACCTCGGTGGTGGCGTTCGCGCAGCGACCGCCATGAGAATGCTGACACCGCCTGTCCGGACGGCCATGGTCGTCGCCCCGCAGGGCACGCAACCCGCGTCAGGGGGGCAACGTCAGAGCAGGTGAGCCGACCACCCGGGAGGGACCCATGCGCACCGCCGCCAGACTCGTTGCCCTCGTCGCCCTCGTCGCCCTCGCGGGGGGGTGCAGCGGCGCGGCGACCCAGCCCGTCGCGACACCGACCGCCTCCTCCCCCACGGTCGCGCCGACGACCGCGCCCTCCCCCACGGTCGCGCCGACGACCGCCGAGCCATCCCCGACCGCGCCTGCCTCCCCTTCGCCGTCCCCGAGCGCCTCACCGACCGCTGCGCCCAGCCCGACGGGCGCCGAGGAGGTCACCGTCTTCCTCGTGCGTGACGCCGCCGGGAGCCTGTGGGTTGAACCGGTGACCGTCGCCCTCCAGGAGCCGACTCTCGGCGTCGCGCGGGCGGCCATGACGGCGCTGTTCCGCGGCGGCGCGCCGGACCCGGCGCTCGGGACGCCGGCCAACCCCGCGACCGAGGTCCTCGGCGCGGACATCGACGGGGGCGTCCTCACCGTCGACGTGTCCGCGGCGGTGCGGGAGCCGGCGCAGGGCTCGGCGGCCGAGGCCGCGTTCGCCCAGCAGCTCGCGCACACCGGCGCGCAGTTCGACGGAGTCGACGCCGTCCGGCTCCGGGTCGAGGGGGAGCCGATCACCGAGCTGTGGGGCCACCTCGACTGGTCCCAACCGGTCACGCCCGACCCCTTCGCGCTCTCGCCGGTGACCGTCACCGAGCCTGCGTGGGGCGCGAGCGTGCCGGTCGGCGAGGTCATCGTCGCCGGGGAGGCGAACGTCTTCGAGGCCACCGTGGCGCTGCGGCTGCTCGGTCCCGACGGCGCCGTCGTCGAGGAGACCTTCACGACCGCGACGTGCGGGACCGGCTGCCGCGGCACCTGGTCGCACACCTTCACGGTGCCCACTGCCGGGCGGTGGACCGTCGAGGCGGCCGAGACCGACCCGTCCGACGGCGAGGGCCGCCCGCCGTTCACGGTGCGGGTGCCGTTCGAGGTCGGCTGACCGGTGCCGGTATCCGTCAGGGCCGGAGCGCGACCGCGCCGGCGGTGGCAGAACGAGATCTGCCACCGCCGACCGGTCAGACCAAGCCCTCGCTAGGGAAGGCTGAACTCCTGGGTCTGCGGGTTGAGGTGCCCGAGCCTGATGGCCTGGCGGTGCACGCCGGTTTGCCCTCGCAGGCGGAACAGGTTCAGCCCCTCGGTGATGGAGCTCTCGTAGATGATCCCGTTGTACCAGTACGACGACCAGGCGCCTCCGATGTCAACGGGGTCCAGCGGCTCCGGATCGGACCAGGCCAGGACACGTGGCATGGCGGGGTCGGTGAACTCGGTCACCCACGTGCCGGCCTGGTAGTTGCCGCTCACCAGGATGTCGCGGCCGTCGCGCGTCGGCA
>JACCXR010000056.1 GCA_013696915.1 Euzebyaceae bacterium | reverse complement strand
GACGAGGACGTGCGCCGCGCCGTCGGGGAAGGCCGCTGCCGAGGCGCACGCCGCCGTGGCATACCGGTCCGGGCCCGCGACGCGCTCGATCGGGTGGCGGGCCGAGACGGGCGTCCTGCACTCGGGGGCGGACTCGGGGGCGGCGCCGTCCGCCGGCAGGGGCGCGGCCACGAGGCACAGCAGCGCGAGCACCCCGAGCGACACCCGCTTGTCCATCACCACTGCGCACCCGTCCGCCGGTTCCGCTGGGCGCATGGTAGCGGGCGCTCGGTGCCCCGGGGTTCGCCGGCTTCACGCGGCCGCTACGTGGCGAGCTCGGCGCCCACGAGGCGTGCCTGGAGGGCCACGACGGTCAGGTCGTCGTCGAGCCGCGCTCCGCTGAATGTGCGGACGAGCTCCACGCAGGCGTCGACCACGCCCTGCGGCCCGCGCTCCGGTGACTGCAGGATCTCCACGAGCCGTTCGACGCCGAACTGCTCCCCCGCCGCGTCCCGCGCTTCGATCAGTCCGTCCGTGTAGGCGACGAGCAGGTCCTCCGGATCGAGCTCGATCTCGACCGTGCTCCACCGGCCCCGGAGGGGGCCCACGAGGGGGCCAGTGGGCCCGAGCTCCGTCACCTGCGAGCGGCGCGCGACGAACGCGGGCGGGTGGCCGCCGTTGGCATAGCGCACCCGCCCCCGGCGAGGGTCGAGTTCGATCACCAGCGCGGTGCAGAACGCCTCGCCGGTGTCGCCCAACCGGTTCGACAGCCAGGTCAGTGCCTCCCCCGGAGGCCGCCGGTCCTCGAGGGCGGCGAGCAGGAGGTGCTTGCTCCGCAGCGCCAGGGCGCCCGCAGCGACCCCGTGGCCGGACACGTCCACGATCGCGAGTGCGACCCCGTCCTGTCCACGGTCGACGAGGTCGTACCAGTCGCCGGCGAGGTCGCCCTGGGCGGGCTGCAGGGCGGCCGCGACCTGCACCGTCGCTGGTGACAGCGCCGACGTCGGCCGCAGCTCCCGCCGCAGCAGCGCGACCGCGGGGGCCTGCTGCTCGACGGCTTCGCGGGCGCGCACCGCGTCGTCGAGTTCGGCGACGATGCGGCGCCGCATCGCCTCGACGTCGTTCGCGACCGCGGCGAGCTCGGGCGGCCCGACCGGGCGCACGGGTTCGGTCACGGCGCCCTCGGCAACGCGGCGCAGTGCGTCGGACATCTCCAACAGCGGCAGCGTCACCCACCGGCGCAGCAGTCCCATGGCGAGGAGGGTCAGGAGGGCGGAGGCGAGCAACGTGCCGAAGAAGATGGCGGTCACCCTGCGCCGGGCATGGCCCAACAGCGTGAGCGTTCGCTCCTCCTCCGCCTGGAGTTGGTTGATGAAGTCGCCGATGTCGTGTCGGAGGGTGTCGAACAGCTCCTGACCGCGGCCGGTGGCCACCAGGGCGGCCGCCTCGCCCGGCCGACGATCTGTCGTCGCGGCGATCTCCGGCTCGGCCACCTCGACCCGCCAGCGCTCCTCGTGGCTCGCGATCTCGTCGATCTGCCCCATCCAGCGGTCCTCGGGTGCCAGCAGTTCGCGGAGCTCCGCCAGCAGCTCGCGCGACTGGGGCGCCGCCGTCCGGTAGGGGCCGAGGAACTCCTCGTCCCCGGTGATGACATAGCCTCTGACCGCCGTCTCCTGGTCCACCAGGCTCGAGAGCAGGCGGCGGGCGGCGTCACGGGCGGGCGCGAGCTCGCCCTCGACGCGGGCGAGCGTGCGGTCGCGGTGGACCAGCGCCTCCCAGCCCAGGCCACCCGCCGTCGCGATCATCAGCAGGTAGACGCCGAGGAGCAGGGGCACGCGTCGGCGCAGGGGCACCCTCGAGCCCCATCTCCGCACGTCCCGCAGTCCCGCCATGCGGAAGCATCATCGCCGGGCGGCGGCGGGGCGCAACCCTCTGGTCGCCCGGACCGCCCGTTGCGCCCGCGCGCGAACGCCCGCGCGATCGACGAGTCCCGCCTCCTCAACCGGCAGCTCCAGCAGGCCCTTGACAGCCGGGTGGTGATCGAGCAGGCCAAGGGCGTGCTGGTCGAGCGGTTGCGCGTCGGCCCCGACGACGCCTTCGTCGTGCTCCGCAACTACGCGCGACGGCACAACACCAAGCTCCGCGCCGTCGCCCAGGGCGTCGTGGACGGCACCGTGGACGTCGGCCCCTACCAGGCGTAGGCCTCGGGCGCGGTGCCGCCCGGACCGGGGAAGATCTCGTCCAGGCGCTGGATGGCCTTGTCGTCGAGGGTGATCTCCAGCGCTCGCATGGCTCCGTCGAGCTGCTCCATGGTCCGCGGTCCGATGATGGGCGCCGTGACCACCGGCTGGCGGACGAGCCAGGCGAGGCCGACGTCGGCGGGCTGCTCGCCCAGTTCGTCGCACAGGGATTCGTAGCGCTCGATCTGGTCGCGGCACCCGGCGAGGCGCTCCTGGACGCGGTCGGAGGCCGAGCGGCCCTGCTGCTCCTTGCGCAGGATGCCGCCGAGCAGCCCGCTCGCGAGCGGGCTCCACGGGATCAGTCCCATGCCGTAGGCCTCGCACGCGGGCACGACCTCCAGTTCCACGGTGCGGGCGGACAGGTTGTAGAGCGACTGCTCGCTGACCAGTCCCAGGAAGTGCCGAGCCTTGGCGGCCTCCTGCGCCTGCGCGATGTGCCAGCCGGCGAAGTTCGACGATCCGACGTAGAGCACCTTGCCCTGCTGCACGAGCAGGTCCATCGCCTGCCAGATCTCCTCCCACGGCGTGTTCCGGTCGACGTGGTGCATCTGGTAGAGGTCGATGTGGTCGGTCTGCAGGCGCCGGAGCGAGGCGTCGCACGCCCGCCGGATGTTGCGCGCCGACAGGAAGGTGTCGTTCGGCCAGTCGCTCATCGATCCGTAGACCTTCGTCGCGATCACCGTCTTGTCGCGGCGCTGCCCGCCCTTGGCGAACCACCGGCCGATGATCTGCTCTGTCACTCCCTCGCCCTGCCGCCAGCCGTAGACGTTCGCGGTGTCGAAGAAGTTGATGCCGCGGTCGAGCGCGGCGTCCATGATCGCGTGCGCGTCGTCCTCGCTCGTCTCCGGGCCGAAGTTCATGGTGCCGAGGCAGAGCGGGCTGACGGACAGCCCGGTGCGGCCGAGGTGCGTGTACTCCATGGGGTGGGTCTCCTGAGGGGCGCGTGGGTCGCGGGATCGGGTGGTCGCTCCCATCCTGGCCGTTCGTCGCGCTTTCACACCAGGGCCCGGCGGGGCCGCACGGCGCAGAGGCGCTGGACGCGGGCGCGGCGGGGCGCCTCGACGTCGGCGTGCTCGTACGCCACGACCTCGAGGCGGCCGCGCACGGCATCGATGAGCTCGCCCGGCCGCAGCAGGAAGTCGGAGTTCGCGGGCGGTCCCGGATGGCCCACGGCGAAGGTCTCGTAGAGCAGCACGCCGCCCTCGGCGACGGCGGCGACCAGACCCGCCAGCAGCGGCCGGTGGAGGTAGTTCGTGACGACGACCCCGGCGAAGCGGCGGTCCGCGAGCGGGGACGTCCGCCCGTCCTCGAGATCGGCCTCGACGATCTCTACCCGCGGGTCCGCGGCCAGGTCCGCGATGCCCGAGACGTCGCGGTCGACGGCGACCACACCATGCCCGCGGGCGAGCATCAGGCGCGTGTGCCGCCCCGCTCCGCAGGCGACGTCGAGCACCATCCCGCCGTCCGGAACGAGGGGTGCGAACCGCACGATCCACGCCGAGGGAGGGGTCAATGGCCGTCCTTCCGGTGTGGGAAGGCCTCGTTCGTGACATGTATAGCCGGAGGAGATACCACGACCGCGGAGGAAACCGTGCCACTGAACATCAAGGACCTGACCATCTCCAGCCCGGCGTTCCAGCCCGGAGGCGCCATCCCGACCCGCCACACCGGCGAGGGCGAGGACGTTTCGCCGGCGCTGGAGTGGAGCGGTGTGCCGGAGGGGACCGCCCAGCTCGCGCTGATCTGCCACGACCCGGACGCGCCGCGGCCGCACGGCTTCACCCACTGGGTGGTCTACGGGATCCCGGCCTCGGCCAACGGCATCGGTGAGGGCGGCGGCGGCGCGTTCGTCGAGGGAATGGCGGACGGCGGCAAGCCCGGCTACGGCGGGCCGATGCCGCCCGAGGGCCACGGACCCCACCACTACTACTTCTGGCTCTACGCGCTCGACACCGAGCTCGACGCGGCACCGGGGCTGTCCCGCGCCGAGCTGCTCGACCGCATCGCCGACCACGTCATCGAGCAGGCGAGGCTGGTCGGCACCTACGAGCGCTGAGGTTCAGCGGGCCGAAAACGCGACCCAGCCGGTGTCTGCGAGCGTGTCCAGGGCGCTCGTCTCGACGCCGAGTTCCGACACGGTGTACAGCGTGCCGCCGACGACCAGCGCCCGACGGATCTGCGCCCGGTAGTCGAACTGGCCGGGGGGCTGCTCGTCGGGCCCGTGGGTGAGCCGCCCCGCCTCCCGCAGGGCTCCTGCCTGGGAGTCGACCTGCACGCCGAGGGCGCCCGTGAAGACGTCCTCGGTGCCGGTCGCCTCGTCGTAGGCCCAGGTCTGCAGCGGCATCACCGCGAGCCCCGTCTCGGCCCAGTACAGGAAGGCCCGGTGGTCGTACTCGACCTCGCTGGAGCCGTCGCCGAACTTCAGCTGCGCGAGCTGGGTCGGGTTGGCCAGGTCGGTGATGTCGAACAGCGAGACCTGCGAGCCCAGCACGCGGCCCTGGTCGTCCGCGTCCTGGCCGACCCCGAGGAGCCGGCCGTCGCCGACCGGGTGGAGGTAGGCCGAGTACCCGGGGATCTTGAGCTCGCCGAGCACCCGCGGAGCGGTCGGGTCGGCGAGGTCGAGCAGATACAGCGGGTCGGTCTGGCGGAACGTCACGACGGCCGCGATGTCGCCGAGGAAGCGGACGGCGTAGATCTGCTCGGTGCGGCCGAGCCCGCCGACACGGCCGACCTCGACGAGCTCACCGTCGCGTTCGGCGAGGACGGCCACCGCGCTCTCCGACACCGCCCCCGGCTGCCCCGAGTTGTTTGTCGTCGTCGCCACCCGCAGGTTGCCCGCGTGTTCGGACAGCGACCACTGGTTGAGCAGGTGGCCGGACACCTCGCCCGATGCGCGGTAGCGGGTCGCCGCCGGGTCGGTGATGTCGAAGGCGTGCAACTCGGTGGTGACGTCGTCGGCGGCCGGCGCGATGTCCGCGCGCGGGTCGATCAGCTGCGGCAGCCACCGGCTCGTGGCCACGTAGAGGTTCTCCGGGGAGGCGTAGACGGTGTCGCCGTCCGCGACGATGCCGGTCGAGCCTGTGGGTTCGAGGGTGCCGCCGAGGTCGACGGTCAGCACCGAGAGCATGCCGAGGCCGGAGAACTCCTGCGGGTGGGTGACCTGCTCGCAGTCGAGCAGCGTGCCCTCGCTGGTGGCCTCCTGCCCGAAGCGCCGGTCGGTGAGGACGTAGTACGGCAGCCAGTTGTCGATCGTGGAGTTGGCGACGATCTCGCGGTTGCGCTCGGTCGCGTCGCGCTCGGCGCGCAGGCCCCCGCCCTCGGGGAAGACGAACGGCAGCCCCGTCGGCCAGGACCGCACGACCACCCTGGCGACGCCGTCGACCATCCGGGCGGAACGGTAGTCCCCGTCCAGCTGGAGCGTGGCGATCTCCTGCGGGGCGGCGGGGTCGGACAGGTCGATCATCGACAGGACGCTGAGGGGGCTCGAAGGTGCGGGGAACATCATGTCGGTCGCCGGGTCCGGGGCGGGGAGGGGACGGGCCCCCGGGGTCTGGGCGCTGTCGCTGTGGGCGAGCACGAGGGCGGTGTCGCCGTCGAGGAGCAGCTCGTGGCCCCAGCCGGGGGGCAGCTGGAGCGTCGCGGCCAGGCGGGGCGTCCCGCCGGTGAGGTCGAGGACCTGGAGGCGGCCCTGGGCCACGGCGATCATCCGGCGGCCGTCGGTCTTGACGATGTCCGGTTCGTCGACGCCGGCCTCCTGGACGTTGGTGCCCGAGACGGTTGCGCCCTCGCCCGCCGCGCGGGCCTGCGCCGGCGCCGGGACGGCGGCGTCGCCCTCGCCCCCGCCCGCGGTGTCCTCCGCCGCGGCGGCGGCCGTTTCCAGGACCACCATGTCGCCGCCCGCGGACCCGCCGAGGCCCCACGGGCCGACCATGTCGGCCGCGGCGTCGGTGAAGTAGCGCAGCAGGTCGTCGCAGCCGTCGAACGGCTGCAGCGCGCTGGCGAGGACGACCGTGCCCAGCGCACCCGCGCCGCCTCCGCGCGGAGCGCCGCTGCGCTCCCCGCCCCCCGACGTGCACCCCGCCAGCACCAGCGCCAGCACCGCCGCCATCGCCTTCGCAACCTTGCCCATGACCTGCCTCCGTCGTCCCGCTTTCCGCTGTCGGGCGGTTGGACGCCCGGATCGGCGGGGCGGTTCCGTCCGCGAAGGCCCGGCGGCTCGATTGAAGGGTTGGCGCCGATCGGGGCGTCTACCCTTCAACCGCCGAGGGCGCCGAGGGCGGCCCGCCCACCGCCAGTCGGCGCCCGCCCACCGCCAGTCGGCCCCCGCGCACCAAGACACACCAGGAGTCCCCTCGGCGCACCAAGACACCAAGAGCCGAAGGGTAGACGCCACCAGCTGCGCCTACCCTTCAAAGGTTGGGGCGCGGCACCGACGGGGCCGGCCGCGGGAGGCCCCGGCCGCGGCGGCCTCCAGGGTTCGAAGGGTAGACGCCGCCAGTCGCGTCTACCCTTCAAAGGTTGGGGCGCGGCACCGACGGGGGCGGCCGCGGGAGGCCCCGGCGCGGCGGCCTCCAGGGTTCGAAGGGTAGACGCCGCCAGTCGCGTCTACCCTTCAAGGGTTGGGGGGCGGGGCGGAGGGTTGGGGGGCGCCAGGTTCGAGGCCGCCGCCCAGGTAGGCCGCCTTCACGGCCGGGTCGGCGAGCAGCTCGTCGGTGGTACCGGCGAGCAGGACCCGCCCGTGGGCCAGCACGTACCCGCGGGTCGCGACCCGCATCGCGGCGCGGGCGTTCTGCTCGACGAGCAGGATGGTCGTCCCGCGGTCCCGAAGGCCGATGAGTTGCGTCACCACCTCCGCGACCGCCAGCGGCGCGAGACCGAGCGACGGCTCGTCGAGCAGCAGCACGCGCGGCCTGGACATCAGGCCGCGCCCGATGGCGAGCATCTGCTGCTCGCCGCCGGACAGGGTCCCGGCGAGCTGCCCCTGGCGGTCGGCGAGCGCCGGGAAGAGCGCGAGAACCTCGTCGAGGTCGCCGGGGATCGCCTTGTCCCGCCGGCGCCGGTACCCGCCGAGGAGCAGGTTGTCGCGCACGCTGAGGGCGGCAAAGACCTGGCGGCCCTCCGGCACGAGGCTGAGGCCGGCCCGGACCATCGCGACCGCCGGCCTGCCCGTGACGGCGCGGCCGTCGAGCGCCACCGACCCCGCCGCCGGGGGGAGCAGACCGGCGAGGGCGCGCATCAGGGTCGACTTGCCGGCGCCGTTCGCGCCGATGATCGTCACGGCCTCGCCCTCGTCGACCTCGACGTCGACGCCGCGCAGCGCCCGGATGCGGCCGTAGCCGGCGTGGATCCCCGACACCTCGAGCAGCGCC
>JACCXR010000032.1 GCA_013696915.1 Euzebyaceae bacterium | reverse complement strand
ACGAGGTTTACAACGCCTGGACCGGATAAGAGCAGCTGCGCAAGGCGTTCCACCAAGACACAGCCGAGCAGGCCATCACGCTGCTCGACGAGTGGCTGGCGTGGGCGTCACGATCGAAGCTGCCCGCCTTCGTCGAGCTCGCCCGCACCATCCGCAAGCACAAGACCCGCATCCACGCCGCGCTCGTCCACGGGCTTTCCAACGCACGCGTGGAGAGCATGAACCACAAGCTGCGGCTGATCATGCGAAGAGCCTTCGGCTTCCGCCCCGTCGAAGCGCTCATCGGACTCGCGATGCTCGCCCATGGCGGCCTCTGCCCGCCCCTACCAAGCCGAGTCACAACGGCGTGATTCGACCCACGGATCGTTGAGAAGACCCGCAATTTGTCGCGGAACGCCACCAGGTGTCCGAGCGTGCCACCTCCTCGACGACGGCGATCGTGCAGAACAGGCAGTCGCTCATCGCCGCGGATATCGCATGTCGCCGCCGGCGTGGGCGAGGGCCGCGTGCAGCTGACCGGTGGAGACGGTGGCGACGAGGTCGGTGCCGGCCACCGCCAGGGCCCGCAGCCCAGGTGGACGTCGGCGCCGAGCACCACGCAGGCGAGGACCAGCCTGCCCGCTGCGGGGGTCCGGGCGGTTGACGACCTCGGCGGCGACGACGAACGGGTGGTCGAGCAGGACGTCACGGACCTCCGTCGGCGACACCACCGTCAGCAGGGTGGAGTTCGCCGACTGCCGTCGCGCGCCGCACCTCGACCAGCCCACGTGACGGTCGCGCCGGTCACCGCCTTCCTCGAACACCTCGGGGGCTGATGAGCTCGAACAGGGTCGCGCCGTGAGGGGCTCGGGCAGCGCTCCCAGCCGAGCCGCATGGCGTCGCGGGCACTATTCCCCGGTCTGTCCGTCGATCGCCTCACGGATCAGGTCGGCGTGACCGTTGTGGCGCGCGGTCTCCTCGATCATGTGCAGGAGGATCCAGCGGAGATTGAACGTCTCGTCGCGCCTGCGGCTCTTCCGTACCGATCGCTGGTCGAGCGAGTCGGCGGCGTCCACAGCCGCGCGGCTGCGTTCACACGCCTGCTGGTACAGCGCGCGCAGCTCGGCCGGGTCGTCTTTGGCCGCGGTGCGGAACTCCCAGTCGGGATCCGACTCCCAGTCGACATCCCGCCACCACTGCGCCGGTTGGTCGCCGAGGAAGGTCACGCGGAACCAGCTGTCTTCGACGAGCGCCATGTGCTTGAGCAGCCCGGCAAGGTGCAGCGATGACGCGGCGGTGGTCGTGGCGAGCTGCGCCTGATCCAGGCCCGCAGCCTTGCCGAGCAGCGTTGCCCGGTGGTAGTCGAGGAACTGCGCGAGCGCGGCGCGCTCGTCGGCGTTCGTCTCGGGGTCGATGCGCTCCATGAGCCGGACCCTAACTCTTCGCCCGGTCCCGACGCATCGAGACGTCAGGCAGGGAACCGGTGGGCAGGTCTCACTGGGCGGCGATCACGGACAGCACGTTGCCGGCGGGGTCGGTGAACCACGCGATCAGCGGTCCGCCGCCGCGGTGGACACCCTTGGCGTCTTGGTCCATGCCGTCGTACCGCTCGAAGCGGATGCCCCGTGCGGTGAGCTGGTCGACGGTGGCTTCCACGTCGTCCACGGGGAAGTTCAGCACCGTGAAGGTCGCTGGGGTGTGGTCTGCCTTGGCGTAAACCAGGATCGCCGTGCCGTTGGTGATGCTGCAGCGACAGCAGCCCGTTGTCCTCGTCAACCACCGAGACGTCCAGGCCGAGGGTGTCGGCGTAGAACGTCCGCGCCGTGTGCAGGTCGTCGACGGCAAAGCCGCTGAAGGCCGGGGAGTCGGTCAGCATGGCGTCCTCCTCAGCCCACGGTCGCCGACGAGCCGGCCATCGCGGCGCGGTGCTCGGCGCTCAGCTGGATGATCTGGACGTAGTTGCCGTCCGGGTCGATGACGGTCCCGAACAGGCTGCCGTCACGGTCCTCGATCTGGGCGAGCCAGGCGGTGCCGAGGGCATCGACGCGCCCGGCGGCGGCGCGGGCGTCGTCCACCTCGAAGTTCAGGATCACCCGTCCGGGCTCGGGGCTGCTCGCCCCGACGTCGCTCCGGCTGTCGATGAAGAGGTGGAACCCGCCGTACCCAAGGACGTGGTATCCCTCATCACGGGTATTGGTCTGCGGGGGCAGGGCAACGGTGTACCAGGCGTGCAGCCCCTCGGGGTCGGTACTGGCCAACAGGATGCTGCTCAAGGTCGGTGATGTCACGTCTTTCGTCTCCCTTCGGTGCTGCGGCACGGGCACCGTTCTGGAGCCCTCACATCGGTAGACCCGACCGCTTGCAGGAACTCATCGGTCCCGGTCCGGACGGCGCTCCACGGCGCCGAATGAGCTCACTCAGGGCCGGCGAACGCAGCCTCGAGGTCGGCGGTGGAGACGGCGTTGGCGGCGTACGTGGAGGTCCCGGTCCCAAGGAGCTCTCTCGCGGCCGCGATCAGCGCGCCGAGGGCGGCCCTGGCGAGCGCGCCACCGGTGGAGACACGACGGACCCCGACCGATCGGAGGTCGCCGATCGACGGTCCGCCGGCGACGGCGAGCACGTTGACAGGTGCCTCGACCTCGCGCACGAGGCGCGCGATGCCGTCGAGGTCGGCGAGCCCGGGCGCGTAGACGACGTCCGCGCCGGCGTCTCGGTACGCGCACAGTCGCGCGATCGTGTCGTCGAGGTCGTCGACGCTGTAGAGGTGGTTCTCCGCCCGGGCGGTGAGTACGAGCCCGTTGGTGACGGCGGCGTCGGCGGCCGCCGCCACGCGTTCGGTCGCGACGCCGACGGCATCAATGCTGCCCGTGACCGGGTCGTAATCCTCGATCGAGCAGCCGGCTGCACCCGTTCGGGCGATGAGCCGCACGGTCTCGGCCA
>JACCXR010000028.1 GCA_013696915.1 Euzebyaceae bacterium | reverse complement strand
GCGCCGGCCGGATCGTGGGCAGCGCCGTTGCCGGCGCCGGCCGGGCCGTGGGCGGCGCCGGGCGGGCCGTGACCGCGCTGGAGGTGGCACAGCGCCAGCGCCAGGGCGTCGGCCGCGTCGGCGGGCGCGGGCGTCACCGCCAGACGGAGGACCGCCCGGACCATGTACGCGACCTGCGCCTTGTCGGCCGCTCCGTCTCCCGCCACGGTCGCCTTGACCTGCGTCGGGGTGTACTCGACGACCGGCAGGCCGGCCTGCTCCGCGCACAGCAGGACGACGCCGGCGGCCTGCCCGACACCCATGGCGGTGCGGACGTTCGCGTTGAAGAAGACCCGCTCGACCGCGACCGCGTCCGGGCGTTGCGCGGCGATCAGCCGGCTGAGCTCGTCGTGGAGCGCGGCCAGCCGCCTCGCCGTGGGTGCGGACGGCGGGGTCCGGACCACGCCGGCGTGGACGGCGACCGGCCGGTGGAAGGGTCCGTCGACCACGCCGATCCCGCAGCGGGACAGCCCCGGGTCCACTCCGAGCACGCGCACGCCTGGAGCCCTCCTCGTCGAACGTGTGTACGCCCCGGAAGGCTAGCAGCCGCGCCGTCCAGGGTGGCGCAGGCCCGGTCGAGCGCCGGGTCCGGACCGGGCGCAGGCCCCGCGCGCCGCAGGCCCCCCGCGCGCATCGTCGAAGGGTAGGCGCCGACTGCTGCGTCTACCCTTCAAGTGTTTCGAGGACGAGGGCGGTACGGGGGTCGAGCGAAGGGCCGGAGCCCATCTCATGAAGGCTAGGCGCCCACTGCTGCGCCTAGCCTTCGAAGGTTGCGGGCCGCGCCGTGGGGCCCGGCGCGCGGCGCGCGAGAGCCTGGCGGAGCTGTCGGAGGAACCGTTCAGGCGTCTCGCGGAACTCCGTCTTGGTCAGGTAGACGGGCTCCCATTCAAGATTGTGGATGTCGTTGGCCCGCACCCGGTCGGCGCGGTGCGCGGACGGCAGCGAGTGCCAACCGAACCCTTCGGCGTCGATGAACGCCTGCTCGGCCGGGAAGGCCATGTCGAGCCGCGCGATCGGGAAGCCGTCGATGACCAGGTCGAAGATGCCGGGGTGCGGGTGGATTCCATTGGCCCGGAGGAAGCGGCGGACGTCACGCTCGAACGTCGAGTCAGTCTTCCCGTCAAGCCCCAGGCCCTCGATCACCGCACGCATCTTGCGGACGCCCGGGCAGATCCCCAGCAGGTCGCAGCGGTGGCGCAACTCCAGCAGTGAGAACAGCCCCAGCTGGACGCCGGTCGCCGCGACCTCGGTCAGCTCCTCAAGACCGGCGCGGTGCATGTCGATCACGGATCGAACCGGCGACGTGAGATCCAGCGGGCCGATGAACGACCGGTCGGCAGGGATGAGGGTGCGGGACCGGCGGACGACGATGCCCTTGCGCGCCGTCGTCGCACAGCCTTCGGGGACCATGATCTCAGCCGGGAACGGTCTCGCCTCCGTCATCCCCCAGGCGTGGGCGGCGCCGCGTCCGCAGACGAGCGACTCTCCGCCGATCGCGAGCCTGGCGGCCATCAGCCTGCGGGAGTACGTGGCGGCGGACCCCGGCAAGGCGTAGACGCCGTGGTGCAGTCGCTGCCAACCCCGCGTGGTGACGCAGGCCTGCACGGTCCTGGGGGACAGCCCGAGATGGACCGCCTGCCACAGGGCGAAGACGCCGTGCTGCCGCTCGGCGAGCGTCACAAGGCCAGTCCATCCGCGCATGGCCGCAGCATGCGCCTCCGCTTCGAGCCGCTCCCCTACCGGAAGGGCTTCCCTGTGGAAAAGTTCGGCCGACGCCCGCGGGCCACCCGGGCTTCGAAGGCTAGACGCGACTATCGGCGCCTACCCTTCGAACGTTGAAAGGGGCGGCAGCGGAGGCCGCAGGCCACCCCGGGTTCGAAGGCTAGACGCGACTATCGGCGTCTACCCTTCGAACGTTGAGCGGCGCCGGCGGCCAGGCCAGGCCCCTCACAGCCAGGCCCCTCACAGCGTTGAGCGGGCGCCCAGCGGCCGGCGGGATCAGGCGACCGCTTCCAGGATCCGGTCCGGGATGTCGAAGTTGGAGAAGACCTCCTGGACGTCGTCGCAGTCCTCAAGCGCGTCCACGAGGCGCAGGACCTGCTTCGCGACGGACTCGTCGGCGATCGGGACGGTGACCGACGGCACCAGCGTCGAGTCCGACGACTCCACGGGGATGCCCGCGCCCTCCAGCGCCGAGCGGACCGCCTGGACGTCCGCCGGCTCGGTCGTGACCGTGAAGGTCTCCTCGTCGGCGCGGACGTCGGTGATGCCGGCGTCGAGCCCGGCGAGGAGGATGTCGTCCTCCGTGGCGCGGTCGGCCGGGACGAGGAGGACACCCTTGCGGGCGAACAGGTAGTTCACGGCCCCGGGCTCGGCGAGCGACCCGCCGTTCTTGTTGAACGCCGCCCGGACGTCATTGCCCGCGCGGTTGCGGTTGTCGGTCAGGCACTCCACGTAGAGGGCCACCCCGCCGGGGGCGTAGCCCTCGTAGTAGATCGTGTCGTAGTGCACGCCCTCCAGGCCGCCGGCGGCCCGCTTCAGGGCACGCTCGATGTTGTCCTTGGGGACCGAGGCGTCCTTGGCCTTCTGGACGGCCGTCGCGAGCGTCGGGTTGCCGGCGGGATCGGGGCCGCCGACCTTCGCGGCCGCTTCGATCCCGCGAATGAGACGCGCGAAGAGCTTGCCGCGCTTCGCGTCCTTCGCACCCTTCTGGTGCTTGATCGTCGCCCATTTGCTGTGGCCGGACATCGCCTCAGACCTCGCCCTCGATGATGGCCTCCACGAAGAGCCGGTGGAGTCGGTCGTCCCCGGTCAGCTCAGGGTGGAACGCCGACGCGAGGATGCGGCCCTGCCGGGCCAGAACGACCTTATCACCCGTCGGTCTGCCCTCCCGGTCGGGCGGGTCGACCGTCGCGAGGACCTCGACGTCCGGGCCCGTCTCCTCGATCCACGGAGCCCGGATGAAGACGGCGTGGAGCGGTCCGCCGTCGACCCCCGGGATGTCGAGGTCGGCCTCGAAGCTGTCGACCTGGCGCCCAAAGGCGTTGCGCCGGACGACGGTGTCCATCACCCCGAGCAGCGGCTGGCCGGACGGCTGACCGTCGTTGCCGAGGGCGACGCGGCCGAGCAGGATCGCGCCGGCGCAGGTGCCGAAGGCGGGCAGCCCGTCGGCAAGCAGGCCCCGCAGCGGGTGCATGAGCCCGTACATCTCGGCGAGCTTGCCGATTGTCGTCGACTCGCCGCCGGGGATCACGAGGCCGTCGAGGGCGCCGAGCTCCTCCGGCCGCTTCACAGCGACCGCGCGGGCCCCGACCGCCCGCAGGATCCGCAGGTGCTCCAGGACGTCGCCCTGGAGCGCGAGCACCCCGACGACCGGGCCGGCGCCGGGCGGGTCAGCGGCGCGCCGGCCGACGAGCGGTTCCCCCGGCACCCTGTGCGACATACCGCAACGCTAGCGCCGCCCCGCGCCAGCACCCGATCGGAAGGTCTGCCCGTGGGCGCGCATCGCCCGAACGACCGCGCGGCCGATCCGACCCGCTCCTTCCGGCGGGGACTACCAGCCGCGGGTGGCGAGGCGCTGCGACGGGTCGAGGGTGTCGAGGTTGATCCCGACCATGGCCTCGCCGAGGCCGCGGCTGACCTTGGCGACCACGTCGGGGTCGTTGAAATAGGTGGTGGCCTCGACGATCGCGCGGGCACGCTTCGCGGGGTCGCCGGACTTGAAGACCCCCGAGCCGACGAAGACGCCGTCGGCGCCGAGCTGCATCATCAGCGCGGCGTCGGCCGGGGTGGCGATCCCGCCGGCGGTGAACAGCACCACCGGCAGGCGGCCGGCGGCGGCGACCTCGCGGACGAGGTCGACCGGGGCGCGCAGCTCCTTGGCTTCGGCGTAGAGCTCGTCCCCGCCGAGCGTCGCCAGCCGGCGGATGCCGCCCGTGATCGCGCGCATGTGGCGCACGGCCTCGACGACGTTGCCGGTGCCCGCCTCGCCCTTCGAGCGGACCATCGCCGCACCCTCGGAGATCCGGCGCAGCGCCTCGCCCAGGTTCGTCGCCCCGCACACGAACGGGACGGTGAAGGCGTGCTTGTCGATGTGGTGCGCCTCGTCGGCGGGCGTGAGGACCTCGGACTCGTCGACGTAGTCGACCCCGAGCGCCTGGAGGACCTGCGCCTCGGCGAAGTGGCCGATCCGCGCCTTCGCCATCACCGGGATGGACACGGCGGCCACGATGCCGTCGATCATGTCGGGGTCGGACATCCGGGCGACGCCGCCGTCGCGGCGGATGTCGGCCGGGACGCGCTCGAGCGCCATGACGGCGACCGCGCCGGCCTCCTCGGCCATCTTGGCCTGGTCGGGGGTGACGACGTCCATGATGACGCCGCCCTTGAGCATCTCGGCCAGTCCCCGCTTCACGCGGGCGGTGCCGACCTGGGTCTGTTCGGTCACGGCGGGTCCACTCCGGGAGGCGATCCGAGACGGGGCCGGCGCTGTTCGCCATGGCCTGCTCCCACCCGCCAGCGTAGCGCCGGCGCCCCGAAGCGTCACACGGCGGCGACGGGTCTAGAACTCCACCTTCACCGGGGTGCGGCTGTCGGTGTCGGCCTCGAAGTACTCGAACGCCTGGAACTTCGCGGCCCCGGCGACGATGTTCGTGGGGATCGACTGCCGCTTCGTGTCGTAGCGGTTCACGGTGTCGTTGTAGAACTGGCGGCTGAACGCGATCTTGTCCTCGGTGTCGGTCAGGTCCTGCTGGAGCCGCGCGAAGTTCTCGTTCGCCTTGGGTCGGGGTAGGCCTCGGCGACGGCGCGCAGGTTGAACAGCGCCTGGCTGAGCTGGTTCTCGGCGACGGCCTGCTCGCCAACGCCGGTGGCGGCCATCGCGGCGGCACGGGCCCGGGTCACCGAGTCGAGCGTCTCCCGCTCGTGCGTGGCGTAGCCCTTAGACCGTGGAGACCAGGTTCGGGATCAGGTCGTAGCGGCGCTTGAGCTGCACGTCGATCTGCGACCACGCGTTCTGCACCCGGTTGCGCAGCGCCACGAGCCCGTTGTAGGCGACGACGAACCAGATCCCCACGACGACGAGCACGGGCTCACGAGCTGGCGCGGAGGACGGCGCGGTAGACCTCTTCGAGCCGCCTGCCGACGACGGGCCAGGCGTACTCGGCGGCGGTCCGCCGGCCCTCGACGGCCATCGCCCGGCGCAGCCGCTCGTTCGCGAGCAGCGTCGCGACGGCCTCCGCGAGGGCGAAGGCGTTCCCCGGCGGGACGAGCCGGCCCTCCCGCCCGTCCTTCATCACCGTGCGGTAGCCGGGGATGTCCGACGCCACGACCGCCAGTCCCGCGGCCATCGCCTCGAGCAGGACGATGCCGAATGACTCGCCGCCGGTCGCCGGCGAGACGAAGACGTCGGCGCTCGCGTGGTAGCGCGCCAGGTCGGACTGGGCGACCGCTCCGACGAACATCGCGTCCGGCCGGATCGAGGGCGGGACCATCTGCTGGCAGCGTTCGCGTTCGGGCCCCTCGCCGACGACGCACAGTCGCAGGCGCTGGTCGGAGGCGCGGAGCCGCAGGAACGCGCGGACGAGGACGTCGACGCCCTTGCGCTGTTCCAGGCGGCCGACGAACAGCAGGAGCGGCCGGTTGCCGTCCGCCAGGTGCGGCAGGGGCTCGGCGGCGCCGAAGGCGGCCTCGTCCACGCCGTTGGGCAGCACTCGGAACGCCCCGAGCGGCATCCCCAGGGCGCGGGCGGCGAACTGCTGCGCCGACGGTGACACCGCGATGCGGACGTCGACCCGCTGCGCGACCCTGCGGGCGACCGGCGCCACCAGCCGGTAGAGCCGGTCCGCGGAGGACCACGAGTGAAACGTCGCCACGATCGGGCGGGGACCGAAGGCCGCCGCCGCCGCCGCGACGACCGGCGCGAGCGGCTCGTGGACGTGCAGGACGTGCGGCTCGAACTCCCGCAGCGCCCGGACCGTGCGGCGGACCGCCAGGGGGGACAGGGCCACCGGCGCGACCGAGCGGTTGTACGGGATCGGCAGCGGGCGTCCGACGACCACGACGTGCCGCTCGATCCCGGACCTGGAGAGCGGGCGCGAGGCGGGGGCGAAGACCCGCACGTCGTGGTCGGGGGCCAGGTGGGCGGCGAGGCTGGCGACGTGGCTGCGGACCCCGCCCGGCTTGGACCAGTCGTAGGGGCAGACGAGCGCGATCTTCACCGTGCCGCCCGGCTGGGCGCCCAGTCGCCCCGCCGGTGGACCGGCAGGTCGGCGAGGAAGACTGGCGAGAACGCGTGCCACTGCTCGGGCGCCATGCGGATGAGGCGCTCGATGGCGTCGGCGACCGCCTGGCAGCCCTCGGCGATCGATCCGTCGCGCACGTCCAGGGCGGGGAGCGCCTCGATGTGCCAGCGCCGACCCGGTCGCTGCAGCATGGTGATCGGCACGATCGGCGCGCCCGTCCGCTTGCTGAGCACGACCGGGCCGGGCGGGATCCGACAGTCCTCGCCGAACAGACGGACGACGGGGGCCGCACCCGTGAGGTCGCGGTCGCTCAGCAGGCCAGCAAGGTGGTTGGCGGCGAGCACTCTCGACAGGCGGGCCGCCATCGCCCCGCGGGACGCCCGGTCCCGCTGCAGCGGGACCACCTCCAGGCCGACGGACTCCCGCAGCCGCACGAACTTCTCGAACAGCCGCCGGGGCCGCAGGACCTCGGCGACGACGGCGAGGTGGTACCCGCGCGACTCGGCCCAGCGCGCCGCGACGTCCCAGGACCCGTGGTGGGCCAGGAGCACGATCGCGCCACGGCCGTCGTCGAGAGCCGCGTCGAGGTGCTCGAAGCCCACGTCGCGCGTCCGGCGGCCGAGGTCGGCCGGGTCGAGGTCGGCGGCGCGGAATGACTCGATCCAGTAGCGCGCGTAGGAACGGAACGAGGCGCACACCGCCCGGTCGAGGTCGGCCGGCGGGACGACCCGCGCGAGGTTCCGCCGGATCCGGGCACGGGCACCCGTGGCGCCGCGGTGGGCCAGGCGGCCGCCGGCGTCGGCGAGCGCGAACGCCACCGGCTCGGGGAGCCTGCGCGCAAGCTCCCAGACGCCGTTCCACACCGCGCCGGCCAGTCGCAGCTGCAGCCCCTCGGGCTGGGGGTCGGGCGGGATGCGCCCGGCGGCGCCAGGATTGCGGTCCACCGCGGCGCCCGGATGTCCAGACCCGCGGTGACGGGGACGGTTCACGGCTCCTCCCCCACCTGCCGGAGCACCGCCGCCAGGCGCTGCCCGATCGTGACGACCGAGCCGACCGCCAGGACCCACAGCGCCACCTCGAGGAAGCCGAGGCCGATCGCCGTGATGATGATCATCACGCGTTCCGGACGCTCGATGATCCCGACGGTCGCGTCCCAGCCGAGCGACTCGGCCTTGGCCCGCACGTAGCTCGTGACCTGCGCGCCGGCGAGCGCGACCATCGCGACCCCGAACAGCAGCGGGTCGCCGCGGACGAGCCAGGCGGCGGCGCCGAAGATGGCGGCGTCCGAGACGCGGTCCGTCACGCTGTCGTAGAACGAGCCGAAGCGGCTGGACGTCCCGCGAAGCCGTGCCACCGCCCCGTCGAGCGCGTCGACGGCGGTGGCGCACGCCATGACGACCGCGCCGGCGAAGGCATGGCCGCGGAGCACGATCACGACACCGACGACCGTGAAGACGAGGCCGCAGAAGGTCAGCCAGTTCGCGGTCGCACCGGCCCGCACAAGGCCGCGGGCGACCGGGAGCACGAGCCGGTCGGTGACGGCCCGCGCGTGGGCGTTCAGTGCCACGGGCTCACTCCGGGGAGCGCTCTGCGGCGTGGGCGAAGGCGGGGACGAGCCGGGCGTACGTCTCCTCGAGCAGCTCGGGGAGCACCCGGGTCTGCGCGACGACCGGCATGAAGTTCGTGTCGCCGCCCCAACGCGGGACGACGTGGGAGTGGATGTGGTCGGCGATGCCGGCCCCCGCCAACGAACCGACGTTCATGCCGATGTTGAACGCGTGCGGCCCGCTCGCTTCCCGCAGCGCCCGCACCGCGCGCTGGCAGAGGTCCGACATCTCGTGGAGCTCGTCGATGGTGAGGCCGTCGAACTCCGACACGTGCCGGTAGGGCACGGCCATGAGGTGGCCGGGGTTGTACGGGTAGGCGTTGAGGATGACGAACGTCGAGGCTCCCCGGTGGACGATCAGCGACTCCGCGTCGTGCTCCGGCCCGCGGGCGGGCAGCACGCAGAACGGGCATCCTGTGACCTCGCGGTCCGGATCCTTGACATAGGCGAGCCGCCACGGCGTCCACAGGCGCTGGAGGGAGTCGAGGCGCTGCTCGTCGGCTCGCCGCTGCCCAGCGCCGGGGGGCTCGGCCGTGGTCACGCCGGGGACCGCCGGGAGGCGACCTCCACGGCAAGATCTTCGACGAAGTCCGCGATCGGCACGCCCCTGCGCTGGTCCCCGACCCGGGGCCGCACCGCAACCGTGCCGTCGTCGGCCTCCGAGTCCCCGACGATGAGCTGGTACGGGACCTTCGCCAGCTGGTGCTTGCGGATCTTGGCGCCCATGGTGTCGTCGGAGTCGTCGACCTCGGCGCGCAGTCCCCGGTCGGTCAGCGCGGCCGCCACCCGCCGCCCGTAGTCGGCATGCCGGTCGGCCACCGGCACGACCACGGTCTGCACCGGGGCGAGCCAGGTCGGGAACGCGCCGGCGTAGTGCTCGACGAGGATGGCGAAGAACCGGTCGAGGGACCCGAACAGCGCATGGTGGATCATGTACGGACGATGCTCGGCCCCGTCGGCGCCGGCGTAGGCGAGCCCGAACCGCTCCGGCAGGTTGAAGTCCACCTGGACGGTGGTGAGCTGCCACGCGCGTCCGATGGCGTCGGTGACCTGCAGGTCGATCTTGGGGCCGTAGAAGGCGCCCTCGCCCTCGTCGACCACGTACTCCAGTCCGGACTTCTCGACCGCCTCGCGCAGCGCGGCCTCGGCATGGGCCCAGCCCTCGTCGGTCCCCACGATCCCGGCCTTGTCCGGACGGGTCGACAGGGCCACCCTCGTCGGCCCATCGGTGAACCCGAAGTCGGCGTAGAGGTCGACGGCGAAGCGCAGCGCGTCGACCACCTCGCCGACGATCTGGTCGGCGGTGCAGAAGATGTGGCTGTCGTCCTGGGTGAACCCGCGGGCGCGCAGCAGGCCGTGGAGCGTCCCGCTGCGCTCGTAGCGGTAGACCGTTCCGAGCTCGAACAGCCGCAGCGGCAACTCGCGGTACGACCGGGTCCTCGACCGGTAGACCAGCACGTGGAAGGGGCAGTTCATCGGCTTGGGGTAGTACTGCTCCTGCTCGTCGTGGCCCTTGTCGCCCATCTGCATCGGGGGGTACATCGCGTCGGCGTAGAAGTCGACGTGACCCGAGGTCTCCCACAGCAGGGACCGGCCGATGTGCGGCGAGTACACCGGCAGGTACCCGCGCTTGGAATGCTCAGCGCGGGCGTAGTCCTCCATCTCCTTGCGCACGATCGCGCCATTCGGGTGCCACACCGCCAGGCCCGCGCCGAGCTCCGGCGGGAAGCTCAACAGGTCGAGATCGCGGCCCAGCCGCCGGTGGTCGCGCCGGCGGGCCTGTTCGAGCCGCTCGAGATGCGCGGCCAGCGCCTTGCGCGACTCCCACGCGGTCCCGTAGACGCGCTGGAGCATCCGGTTGCGCTCGTCGCCGCGCCAGTAGGCGCCCGCGACCCGCTGGAGGGCGAAGGCGGGCACGGCCTTGGTGGTGGGCAGGTGGGGACCGCGGCACAGGTCCGACCAGGTGGAGCCGTCGGGGTGGACGTTGTCGTAGACCGACACGGACCGGGCGCCGGCGCCTTCCGACTCCTCGACGCCCTCGATGATCTCGCGCTTGTAGGGCTGGTCGGCGAACAGCTCGAGCGCCTCGGCGGTGCCCAGCTCGCGCCGGCGGAACCGCTGGTTCTCCGCCACGATCGCGCGCATCCGCTCCTCGATGCGCTCGAGGTCCTGCGGGGTGAACGGCTGCTCGACGTCGAAGTCGTAGTAGAAGCCGTCGGCGATCGGCGGGCCGATCGCGAACTTCGCGCCGGGGAAGAGGTCGGTGACCGCCTGCGCGAGGACGTGCGCCACCGAGTGGCGCAGGATCGCGCGACCCTCCTCCGAGTCGGCCGCGACCGGGGCGACGGTCGCGTCCCGTTCGAGCGGCGCGGACAGGTCGCGGACCTCGCCGTCGACCCGGGCGGCGAGCACGGGGCCGCGAATCAGCCCCAGCGTGCCGAGCGCCTGCTGCGCCGTCGTGCCCGCGGGCAGGTCCGCGCTGGCCCCGTCGGGACCGCTGACGACGATGCTGGGCTCCGGCACGCGGGCGTCTTCCCTCCTGGGCTGGTGTGAGGATCCGCTGAGGATAGCGAGAGCCGGCCAAGCGAGGTCGCGGCGCTACCCCGGCTCGAACGCCGCGAGCAGCGCGCGGGCCCGGTCGAGCTGGTCCTCCGGCACGAGGACGCGGGTCGCCCAGCGCCCGGAGTCCAGTCCGTACACCGAGCCGAGCGCGTCGCGCTCCAGCCGCACCGCCACCCCCTCGACCTCAAGGGCGCCCTTCACGAGGTGGGCCACCGCCGACGGCATGGCAGTGAGCACGCGGTAGGCGGGCACGGCCCGCGCGTTGCCGGGCATCAGCCGCCGCCCGCCTCGCCGATCCGCAGGTGGAACGGCGCGCCGAGGCCGTCGACGAGCACCGGCGTCTGTCGTCCGGCGGTGCGCTGCGAGGCGCGGGGGGCCGACCAGGCGAAGGCCTCCTGGACGCTGACCCGGGCGTCGGAGTCGGCGTCACCCCAACCGCCGCGCAGACCCTCGACGATCAGGTAGTGGCCCTGAACGGAGAATCCCGCCTCTGGGTCCTCGAAGGACTTCTGATCCTCGCGCGAGGAGTAGGTGAAGACCCGGCCGGGCCGTTGGACGCCGGCGTCGTCGAACCCCGCGGCCTCGCAGCCCTGGATGGTCACCCACATCCGCCGGGCCTCGACGGCGTTGAGCAGGCGGGAGAAGTCGCTGTCCCACAGGTACCGGTCGTCGTGGGTCCACAGGGCCTCGTCGAGGTCCTCGCCGTCGCCGTCGGGGTCGCCCCGCTGCTGGCGCACGTGGCCGGAGAAGCTGACCACGACCGTCGACCGGCCGTCGGTCTTGCGCGCGAGCCATTCCAGGCTCTGCACGATGCCGTCGTGGGTGGCCATCTCGTCACCGAGGAGCAGGATGTGGTCGGCCCGCCAGCCGGCCTCGACGAGGACGTCGCGCAGCGCGGCGGCGTCCTGGTAGGAGGTCACGGTGTTGCGGACGCCCTGGTAGGCGTTGATGCCGATCAGGACCGCCCAGGACGACGAGGCAGGGTCGGCAGGGTCCTGGCGCGCCGAGGCCTGGGCGGGAAACTGCCGGGCGAAGGCGCGCTCGCTGTCCGATGCCGGCGCCGCCTCGCCGGTCGGTGGCGGTGGGGCTGGAGCGAGCGCCGCGGAGGGCCGCGGCCTGGGCGCGCGGACGTCGGCGGTGGGCGCCGCTGCAGGGGACGTGGCCCGGGACGTCATCGGGGACGCGGGCGCGGCGGGAGGCAGTTCCGGGACCGACAGTCCTTCCAGCCGCCGCAGCGCCGCGGCGGCGACGGGGTCGGTCTCGTCGATCGCCGGACCGACGCCCCCGGGACGCGCGCGCCCGGCCGCCAGGGGGACACCAACGCCCGCAGCCAGCAGCACGGCGAAGACCGCGCCGAGGACCACCCCCGGACCGTGCAGGACAGGCAGGCGCCGGCGGCCTGTTCCTGCACGTTCCATCGGCTCTCTCCATGCTCGTCCCGGGTCGTCGCCCCCGCCATCTTTCCACGAACCGCGCGCCGGGGTCGCCCGACCCGCCGCGTCGCTTCTTCCGTGATCTACGATGGCCCTCCGCCGCAGTCAGGAGCCCGCATGGCCGAACCCGTCATCGTCGCGACCGCCCGCAGCCCGATCGGCAGGGCGTTCAAGGGGTCGTTGATCGAGGTGCGGCCCGACGACCTCGCTGCGGAGATCGTCAAGGCCGCCCTGGCCAAGGTCCCACAGCTGGACCCGGGCGAGATCGAGGACCTCATGCTCGGCTGCGGCCTCCCGGGCGGGGAGCAGGGCTTCAACATGGGCCGCGTCGTGAGCGTCCTCGCCGGCCTGCCGGACGTGCCGGGGCTGACGCTGACGCGGTACTGCGCCTCGTCCCTGCAGACGATCCGGATGGCGGCGCACGCGATCAGGGCCGGCGAGGGCGACGTGTTCGTCGCCGCCGGGGTCGAGCTGGTCAGCCGCTTCGTGAAGGGCAACAGCGACAGCCATCCGGACACCATGAACCCCCGCTTCGCCGACGCCGGCGAGCGGACCGCGCAGCGCGCGGAGGCGGGCAGCATCCCCTGGTCGGAGCGGACGGGGTTGCCGGACGTCTACATCGCGATGGGGCAGACGGCGGAGAACGTGGCCCAGATCGAAGGCATCGGCCGGGAGGAGATGGACGCCTTCGCCCTGCGCTCGCAGACCCGCGCGGTCGAGTCCCAGAAGAACGGCTTCTTCGAGCGGGAGATCACGCCCGTCACCCTGGCGAACGGCAACGTCGTCGCGACCGACGACGGCCCGCGGCCGGACACCAGCCTCGAGCGGCTGGCGGAGCTCAAGCCGGTCTTCCGCTCCGACGGGCGCATCACCGCGGGCAACGCCTGCCCCCTCAACGACGGCGCCGCGGCGGTGGTCGTCATGAGCGACACGCGGGCCCGGGACCTCGGCATCACGCCGCTGGCCCGGATCCGGTCCAGCGCCGTGTCGGCCCTGAACCCCGAGATCATGGGGCTCGGTCCGGTCGAGGCGAGCCGGCGGGCGCTCGAGCGCGCCGGGATGTCGATCGGCGACGTCGACCTGGTCGAGATCAACGAGGCCTTCGCGGCGCAGGTCATCCCGTCGGCCCGCGCCCTGGGGGTCGACCCGGACCGCTTGAACGTCCACGGCGGGTCGATCGCGGTGGGCCACCCCTTCGGGATGACCGGCGCCCGCATCATGACCACGCTCCTCAACGGGCTGGCCACCGACGACAAGACGATCGGGCTGGAGACGATGTGCGTCGGCGGAGGCCAGGGGATGGCCATGGTGGTCGAGCGAGTGGGCTGAGGGGAGCCCCCTGCCGGCGGCTCGCCCCGGGCCAGGTCAGCCGCGGTCGAGGTCGTCGCCGGCGGGCTGGATGCGGTGGGCGAAGGCGAGGACCTCGGGCAGGCCCCGGAACTCCACGGGCCTGACGCCCGCGCGCGTGGTCACCGAGCCCTCGCCCTGGCGGCCTTCCGCGGCGGGCAGTCGGACGACGATGTCCGCTGTCCAGCCGGCGGGCAGGTTGTCCGTCACGAACGCCAGGTCGAAGTGGCGCCCGGCCGCGG
>JACCXR010000016.1 GCA_013696915.1 Euzebyaceae bacterium | reverse complement strand
GTGCCGCCCTGCCCCGGAGGTCCGCCGCCGCCGGGTCCCTGCCCCGGTGGAGTGCCGCCCTGCCCCGGAGGTCCGCCGCCGCCCGGACCTTGCCCGGGTGGCGGCCCCGGGGGGAGGCTCTCGCCGGGAGTGGGACCGGTGGGCTCTCCGAGCGCGACCGCTTCCCCGCTGCTGGCTTCATCGCCGCTGGAGCTCTCCGCGGCCCATGCCGGCACGGCGGCGATGAAAAGCGCGCTCAGCCCCAGGAACGCGACCGAGCGAACCGGTCCCAGGCAGAGAAGTCGATGCAAGGGCACACCTTCGGCTTTTGGACGACGTCGATCGGCGGGGCGGACCCAAGCCTACTCGGCCATATCTACCAGCAGTAGTCCCAAATTGCCATTGCATTGACGCACCGTGATCGAGCAGGCCGTGCGACTTGGCCACCCATGCCCGTCGAACCGCATTCGGCGCCGAGCCGCGCCGCAACTACGGCGAGGCGGGCGTGGCGATGGCCGAGGCCACGCGGCTGAGACCCCACCGCTCGTCGATCACGCCGAACACGGCGGCCGCCAGGCGGTCGCCCCCGGCGCGTGTGAGGTGGACCCCGTCGCCGAGGCGCATGAGCGTGGCCGTGCCGGCCCCGTCGGGGAGGTACGCCGCATAGCCGCCATCCTGGCCCTGGAAAAGTGTCCAGGAGTCGATGTAGGTGACGCCCTCGTGGCGCTCGGCTTCACTCGCGTAGATCGAGTTCAGGTAGTTCATCCGCCCTGCGAACGTCGCGGAGCGCATGACCGGCTGGCCGACCCACACGACCTGCTGGCCGGTGGAGGTCAGCTGCGCGGAAACCGCGCCGACCCGCCTGCGGTACTCCGCCTCCCACGCGTCGGTGCCCACGCTGAGGTACCCCTGCTCGGAACGGATGTCCTGGGCGTCGTTGGCGCCCACCATGACGACCCAGACATCCGGATCCGCCCCCAGAGCGAGCTCGTCGAGGCGCGCGGGCCAGTCGAAGAAGTCGGGTCGGGACAGGCCCGAGGAGTAGTGGAACTCGTGCTCGGTGACGGCGGCGTCCGTGGCGGCCGTCACGTCCTTCAGGGCCGGGGCCAGCTGCTCGGTCAGGGAGTCGCCGATCACCCAGACGCGCAGCGGGTCCGCGGCGCTGAAGGTCCGCGGTTCGGGGGTCGCAGGCACCGTCGGCGTGGGCGCAACCGGCACCGGCTCCTCGGAGGGCGCTCCCGCCTCCGCCCGGCGTGAGGCGAACGCCGGGTCGGCCGGTCGCCGGCTGGCAGCGCTGATCGACGTCCCCGGCGTCTCGCGGCCGAGCGCGTCGTCGAGCATCACCCGCGGCTGGTTCAGGCCGAGCACGGCACTGACCCCGTCGAGCGGCGCCACGAGCACGAGGCCCACGCTCCGCCGCCACCCGAACGGCTGGCGCTCGGCCGCCTCCCGCAGGCTCGAGATGTTCAGCAGCGACCCGAGCCCCAGCGCGATCACCATGACGAGGATCGCCCGGCCGGCCGGCATGGGGCGACGGGCGCGAGGGCTGAGGGGCGGGGTGCTCTGGGCCATCAGAACTGGAAGTAGATGAAGGGTGCGATACCCTCCGGACCGAGGGCGTCGATGGCGAACAGCGCGAGCGCGAGGACCGCACCCTGGGGTACCGGCGCGAGCCGGGAGAACACGGCCTGGAGGCGGGCCCCGACGCCGCGGGGGACGAACTGGACCGCGATCGCGGCGGCGATCAGCAGCACGAGCGCCGGCGTCACGATCGTCGCCGGCCCCCAGGCGGTCATCAGGCGCAGCAGCATCGATCCGGCCGCCCCCAGCGACTCGGCGCGGAAGAAGATCCAGGCCAGGCACACGACGTGGAAGGTCACGAACCAGCGACCGACCTCCCGGAGGCGGCTGGTGGGTGCGTCAGCCGGACGGCGCGCTGACAGCGCCCGCTCGGCGGCCAGCCACGCTCCGTGGATCCCGCCCCAGAACACGAACGTCCACGCCGCGCCGTGCCACAGACCTCCCAGCAGCATCGTGATCAGCAGGTTGCGGGCCGTCCTGCGGTGGCCGCCGCGCGAGCCGCCGAGCGCGACGTACAGGTAATCCCGCAGCCAGGTCGACAGGGTGATGTGCCACCGGCGCCAGAAGTCCTGCAGGGAGCGCGCCGTGTAGGGCACGTCGAAGTTGCGCGGGAAGCGGAAGCCCAGCAGGAGCGCGCAACCGATGGCGATGTCGGTGTAACCGCTGAAGTCGGCGTAGATCTGCACGGCGTAGCCGTACACCGCGGCGAGGATCTCGGGGGAGGAGTGCAGCGCCGGGTTCGCGAACACCGGGTCGACGAGCTGGGTCGCGAGCACGTTCGCGACCACGACCTTCTTGAACAGTCCGCCGGCGATCAGCCAGAAGCCACGGCTGCCGTCGATGCTGCGCGGGTCCTGGCGGCGTCGAAGCTGCGGGATGAGGTCCTGTGCCCGCACGATCGGGCCGGCGACCAGCTGCGGGAAGAAGGAGAGGTACACGGCGAAGTCGATCAACGGCGCGGGCCGGAAGTCGCCCCGATACACGTCGACGACGTAGCTGATCGCCTGGAACGTGAAGAACGAGATCCCGACCGGCAGCACGATCTGAAGCAGCGGGAGGCTCGGCTCCAGGCCGAGTCCCGTGATCAGGTTCGCGGCCGAGCTCACGAAAAACCCGTAGTACTTGAACCAGGCGAGGCCCCCGAGATTTGCGGCGAGGGCGACCCCGAGGACGAGGCGCCTGGCGCGCCCTGCGCGGAGACGGCCGAGGACTGTCGCGGCGGCGTGGTTCACCAGCGTCGAGCCGGCGAGGAGCCCGACGAACCGCCAGTCCCACCAGCCGTAGAAGACGTAGCTCGCAACGAGCACGAACAACTTCCACCAGCCACGGTGCGGCATCAAGAGCCAGCTGGCGGTGAGCACGATCACGAAGAAGATCGCGAAGTCGATGGTGGGGAACAGCATCTCCCGGTGCCCTTTTGCGCGCGCCGCGCGATCGGGTTCGGCGAGGACACCGGAGATGGTAGACCGCGGGAACCCCGGCGCCGGGCAGGCGGGTGTCCGCCCGGCCGGGACGCCGGGATCCCGGGCGCGACATCGGCGCGGGATTCCGCAGCGGGTGCCCGCCCGGCCGGGGTGCGGCGGCTCGAGTGCGACGTCGGCCCGGTATTCCGCGCGAACGTCGCAGCGGGTGCCCGCCCGGCCGGGGTGGGGCGGCTCGAGTGCGACGTCGGCGCGGTATTCCGCGCGAACGTCGCAACCGGGGCGGACGGTGGGCCGAGCGGCCTTTCGGAACTACCCCGCCCGAGATGCCGACCGCGCCCCCTGACGGAAGGCTGGAGCGGCGCGGTGGCGCCTCAGGGCCGGAACGCCGGCGCCGAGCAGCACGAGCAGCACGAGCAGCGCGACGACCCCGGCGGTCGACGCCCGCGCCCCGTCGGCCGCGACGGTCACCTCGCCGCTGCTCCGTCGCGCCCGGCTCGTCGCGCCGCTCATCGCGCCAGGCTCGCCGGTCCCGGTGCTCACCTCGCCGCCGCGGGACCGCCGGCCCGGCTGCCATAGCATTCGCCCGGTGCGCGAACCCGACCGTGTCTCCGACTGGGTGGCCCTGGTGGACGCCTGTTACCCCGTCGCCGACGCCGAGGAGTGGGACGCCGTGGGCCTGCACGTCGGCGACCCCGGCGACCCGGTCGGGACCGTGCTGCTGTGCCTCGACGTGACCCCCGAGACGCTCGCAGAGGCCGAACGGTCCGGTGCCGAGCTGGTGCTCGCCCACCACCCGCTGCTGTTCCGCCCGCTGTCCCGCCTCACCCCCGACACCGCTGCGGGTGCGCTGGCGCTGCGGGCCGCCCGCTCGCGGATCGCCGTCCTCGCCGCCCACACGAACGTGGACGTCGCCGAGCCGGGGACGACCGACCCGGTCGTCGACCTGCTCGGGCTGCGTGACGTCCGCCCCCTCGCGCCGACCCCCGCGGCGGCGCGCGTGAAGCTCGTGACCTTCGTCCCGTCTGAGCACACCGCGGCGGTGCTCACCGCGCTGGCCGGGGCCGGCGCCGGCGTCATCGGCGAGTACGACCACTGCTCGTTCCGAGTCGCCGGCACCGGGACGTTCCGCCCCTCGGCCGCAGCCCGGCCCGCGCTGGGCCGGCGCGGGGAGCTCAACGAGGTCGCCGAGGACCGTCTGGAGCTCGTCCTCCCCGCCGAGGCCACCCGTCCCGTCGTCGAGGCGCTCCGCGACGCCCACCCCTACGAGGAGGTCGCCTACGACCTCGTCCCCCTCGCGCCCGAGGCCGCCGGCGGGAAGGGCCTCGGCCGGGTCGGCGACCTGGCGCGGCCCCAGCCGCTGCGGGGGCTGGCCGCCCGGCTCGCCGAAGGCCTGCCGTCGAGGTTCCTGCGGCTGGCGGGCGACCCTGACCGGGTCGTGCGGCGCGTGGCGGCCTGCGGCGGTGCCGGCGAGTCCCTCCTCGACGCGGCCCGCGACGCCGGCGCCGAGCTCTATGTGACCGGCGACCTGCGCCACCACGCGACGCTCGACGCGCTCGCAACCGGCATGGCAATGATCGACGCGGGGCACTACGCCACCGAGGCGCCGGCTCTGCCCGCCGTCGAGCGGCGGCTGCGGATGGAGGCCGGCCGCCGCGGCCTCCGCGCGCGGCTGCTACCGTCGGCCGAGCGGACCGAGCCGTGGTCCGACTGGGCGGCGTCGGCGGTGCTGGAAGGGGAGCCGCCTGCCGGCTCGGCGGACGACGAGGGCAAAGGAGCACCGTGATCCCGGCCACCGCGGCGGAGCAGCGACGCCTGTTCGACCTCCAGCAGGTCGATACGGCGATCCGCCAGCTGCAGCACCGGCGCGCCAACCTGCCGGAGCAGCGCGCGCTGGATGAGCACGTCGATACCCTCACGCGGATCGGCGCGGAGCTCATCGCCGCGCGCGACCAGCTCGAGCGGCTCACCGCCCAGCAGCGCCGGCACGAGAACGAGGTCGCCACCGTCGACGCCCGGCGCAAGTCCGAGGAGGGCCGGATGTTCTCGGGTCTCATACGCTCCGAGCGCGAGCTCGACGCCCTGAAGGGCGAGCTGTCCTCGCTGCGGTCGCGCAAGAACGACCTCGAGGACACCCTGCTGGAGATCATGGAGCAGCGCGAGGACACCGAATCGCTCGTCGCGACGCTGACCGCGCGGCAGCATGAGCTGACGGGGCAGGTGACCGAGCTGACCGGGGCCCGCGACGAAGCGGCGACGGACATCGATGCGGCGCTCCAGGACCGCAGGAAGGAGCGGGAGGACGTCGCCGCCGGCGTCCACGAGGAGGCGCTCTCGTACTACACCGACCTCCGCGCCCGCAAGGACGGCGTCGCCGTCGCCCAGCTTCAGGGCCGGACCTGCCAGGGCTGCCGGCTCGAGCTCACCGCCATCGAGCTGGAGGACGTCCGCGCTGCCGCCGACAAGGCCCTCGCCCGCTGCGAGCAGTGCGGCCGCATCCTCGTCATCGTGTAGGAGACGGCAAGTCAGGCAGCGCATCCTGAGCCAGTCGCGGAAGGTGCGCTGACGCTCCGCGACGTCCGGCGCGTGGTGCCGGTACCTTGTGAACCAGGCTGTAGACAGGGGAGGAGCGCGCCCATGGCAGCCGAGTGGCACGGCCCGTTGCTGCCGCGCTAAGTCCTCGACCACCCGAAAAAGTGGGTCGCCGTGGACCCCGCCGCAGACCCGCCCCGCATCGTGCTCGTCGGAGACACGCGCGAAGAGGTTGTGGGCTGGCTGCGTCGCCACGGCGTCGCCACGGCGGTGCTGCGGGTCCCCACCGAGGACGAACCCGAGCTCGTCGGCGCCGGGTGACCGACCTCGGGCTGCCCTGGGTCCACCCGTACCAGTTACACCCGCGCGGAGGCGAGCACACGCTGAGGCCCGTCGCACTCGTGGCGCCGAGTCAGAGCTGCAGCGAGGCTGTGAAGTCGAGCAGGATGCTCGTGAACTCCTCCGGGCGCTCCATCGGCGGCAGGTGCGCGACACCGGCCAGCGGGATCGTCCGAGCGCCCGCGATGCCTCGGCCGAGGACGTCGGCGGCCCTGGCGATGTCGGGCCGGTCGTGCTCGCCGATCAGGACCAGCGCCGGGCAGCGGATCTCGTCGAGCCGGGCGGCCGCCGGCGGGTCGAGCGCCTCCTCCTCGCGCTCGACGTCGTCGGTGTAGGCCGGTAGGAGCATGGCCCGCAGCCGCTCGCGGACGCCCGGGTCGACGTCGCCCGGTCCGCGGCCGGGGCCGGCGACCCA
Source organism: Euzebyaceae bacterium (assembly GCA_013696915.1). Classification (GTDB taxonomy): domain Bacteria; phylum Actinomycetota; class Nitriliruptoria; order Euzebyales; family Egibacteraceae; genus JACCXR01. The sequence continues at coordinate 3,220 of JACCXR010000016.1, read as the reverse complement.
CATGTCGATCTCGATGTCCGCCGCCTCCTCCAGGGCGCCGCGCGCCAACGCGTCGTCGGCGGCCTGCCAGCCCGCGCGCGTGTCCGGATCTTGGAAGACATGACCGTCGAGGGCGGACCCCACGAGGACCAGCGCGGCGACGAGATCGGGACGGGCGATGGCGAGGTCGACGGCGACCGCACCGCCCATCGACGCGCCCACGACGACTGCGCGCGGCAGGCTCAGCGCCGCCATCAGCCCCGCAACGTCGGCATGGTGGGCGAACGCCCCTGCCGGCGCCATGGTGTCGCCGAAGCCGCGCAGGTCGGGGCGCACGACGCGGTGGCGGGCGGCGAGGGCGGCCATGTGGTCGTCCCACATCCGCCGGTCGGCGATGCCGGCGTGGAGCAGGACGAGCGGTGGCCCCTGGCCGGCTTCGTCGTACGCGATGACGGCACCGTTCACCTCGGCGCCGCCGGTCCGCAGGGCGGGCGGTTCCGTCATCGGTCGACGCCCGTCCGGCGGCCCACGGCCTCCACTGCCTCCCGGAGTTCGTCGACGGTCAGGGCGTGCGCCGTCGCGCCCCCGCGGCCCGTCATCGTGCGGGCGGAGAGCAGCGCGCTCACGACGGCCTCCTCGGTCGCCTCGATGACCGCGTAGGACAACGGGTCGGTAGAGGCGTCGGGCAGCATCCGCAGCGCCAGCGGAGGGCCCGCCGCGGCCGCGACGCGGTTGCCCGTGGAGAACGCGAGGAACAGGTCGCCGCTGGACTGCTCGCCGGCGCCGCCCGCGCGGGCGACACCGAGGGCGGCGCGCTGTGCCAGACGGTCGCACTGATGGGGCAGCAGGGGCGCGTCGGTGGCGACCACACCGATGATCGACCCGCCGCGGGGCCCGGCCGGTGCCGACGGCAGAGGGACCCGTTCGCCCGTCAGGATCGTGCCGACCGGCGCGCCGTCGACGCGGAAGCGTTCCCGACGGCCGTGGTTCGCCTGCACGAGCACGCCGACCGTGTAGCCGCCGTCGGTCTCGTCCAGGACCCGGGACGCCGTGCCGGTGCCGCCCTTGAACCCGTGGCAGATCATCCCGGTGCCCCCGCCGACGTTGCCCTCGGGTACCGGGCCGCTGCTGGCGGCGCTGAGGGCCGCCGCGACGTGCTCGGCCCTGACGTGCATGCCCCCGATGTCGTTGAGGTGTCCGTCCCACGTCTCGGCGACGACCGGCAGGCTCCACGCCTGGACGCCGGACGGCGACGCGGCGGCGAGCGCGTCGCGCACCACGCCGACGCTGTGGGTGTTCGTCAGCGCGACCGGCGTGGACAGCACTCCGAACTCGCGGATCCAGTGGATCCCGGTCATCTCGCCGTTGCCGTTCAGGCGGTGGAAGCCGGCGAACACCCCTTGGACGCCCGGGTCGTCGTCGTGCGGCAGCACCACGGTCACGCCGGTGCGGACGGTGTCCCCCGCGACGACGGTGGCCTGGCCCACGCGCACGCCGGGCACGTCGGTGATGCCGCCGAGTGGTCCCGCCTCGCCGGTTCCGATCAAGATGCCGGTCTCGCGCACCCGCACGCAGGGCAGCGTAGAGCCATTCCCGCGACGAGGAGCCGCGGCCCGTTCGGGATGCCGATCTCGGCGCGGGGGGCGGGCGCGGGCCGAAGCCGGCCGACGATGACCTCCGCGTTCGACTGCCGCTTCGATTCCCGCGAACGTCCCGCGCTCATCGACCACCGCCCGGATCCGGGGGCCTGGAGGGGACAGCCGGGCCGGCGCGTCGGCTGGAGGGGCCCGCACGCGCCGGCTCGGTCGCCCGGTCGCCACGGTCGTGTGGGGGAGGCCGTCCGCGGACCTGGCGCCCGTCCGCCGAGGGACTCGGCGGGGACGGTCCGACGCGGGGGAAAGTCGCCGGCCCGTCCTGCCGACACCAACGTCGCCGGCGGCCCGCTGGTTCCCGATCAGCGCTGGGTCACTAACGCTCCGCTCGCAAGCTCTCGTCGCTTCTTCAGTGACTGGGCGCCGGGGTCACTAACGCTCCGCTCGCAAGCTCGCGTCGCTTCGTCAATGACCTAGGCTGGTGGAGGAGGGGAGCCGGCCAGGCGACCGCGGCGCGGTGCCCGCAACGCTGGGGCGTCGCGTCGAGGAAAGTCCGGACTCCGCAGGGCAGGACGCTGGGTAACGCCCAGGCGCGGCGACGCGCGGACAGTGCCACAGAGAGCAGACCGCCAGGGGCCCAGCGGCCCGGCCCACGCGGCCGGGTCACCGGGTACCGGTGAGGGTGAAAGGGTGCGGTAAGAGCGCACCGGCGCCGGCGGCGACGCTGGCGGCCAGGTAAACCCCGTCCGGAGCAAGGCCAAGCAGGTGCGTCGACGTGGCCCGCCGAGCACCAGGTAGGCCGCACGAGGCCGGCGGCGACGCCGGTCCCAGATGGATGGTCGCCCCCCGGCCGCACGGCCGGGACAGAATCCGGCTTATCGGCCGGCTCCCCCTCCTCCGCCGGCCGCGGGCAGCCCATCGACGAGCAGCGCCTCCAGCTCGGCGATGCGTGCGTCCGCCTTGTCCCGGTTGCGCCGCAGCCGCTGGAGTTCCACCACCGCGAGCCCGGGAAGGTCGGGTCCGTCGCCGGTGAACGCCGGGCAGGCCGACCGGTAGTCGCACCAGTCGCAGAGCCGCGACGGTGACGGCTCATACCGGTCAGACCGGATGTCGGCGGCCACGTTCCTGATCGCCCGCAGCGCCGCGTCGGTGTCGATCTCCGAGCGCGGCATCGTGACGCGCACCCCCGCGACCACGAAGTCGAGGGCGACCCATTCGGGTTCCTGGCCCCACAGCTCCGCCGCGGCCAGGGTGTAGATCGCCAGCTGGAGGCTGCCGGCGACGTGGCGGCGGGTCTTCGCCCGCTTGTTGGTCTTCCAGTCGACGATGCCGATCCCGCCCGACGGCGTCCGCGCGACCTGGTCGATCGACCCGCAGACCTCGATGCCGTCGCCGATGTCCAGTTCGAACCAGGCCTCGGTCGCGACCGCCGGAACGTAGACGGGGGCGTAGCGTTGGTGATGACGGCGCAGCACATCCTGCGCGTGGGCGTACCACTTGAGTTTCTCGTCTCGCTGCATGCCCTCGAAGCCGGCATCGTCCCAGCCGTCGTACAGGGCCTTGTAGAGCACCTCCACCGGCGGCGGCTCCGGGAGTTTCTGGGCCCACCACGCTTCCAGCGCCGCGTGCAGCGACGACCCCCAGGACAG
>JACCXR010000011.1 GCA_013696915.1 Euzebyaceae bacterium | reverse complement strand
GCGTTGGTGAGCCGGTGGTGCAGGACGGCGGCGATGTCGTCGGCATCGTCCAGCGGTCGGGATTCGACGAGTCGTGGCAGCAGCGTGTCGGGGTCGTGGTTGTCCGCTTCGGCTCGGCGCAACTCGGCGGTGAGGGGCCCGAAGGCTGGCGACGCGTGTCAGGCGACGCGGGCCTGATTAAGGATGGCGGCGACATGTTGTTTGTCGATGCCTGGCGGGGTCGGTGGCGACGTGAGGACGCCCCCGCGGGTGGGCGGGGGCGTTGATGGTTGAAGCGCGGGGTTGGTCAGTCGTGGAAGCCGATGATGGTGCGGAGGTCGTTGTGGGTGTAGCCGCGGTCGTGGGCGTCGGCGATGGTGTGGGCGAGGCAGGCGTCGGCTTGGTGGGTGAGGCTTTGCAGCAGGTGGAGTCCGACGCCGGGGTCATGGTGGTCCAGGTCGCGTAGGCCGGCGAGGATTTCGACGGCGTCGTGGACGACGAGCGCGCTGTTGTGGTCGGTGAGGGCGCGCAGGCGGCGCAGGTCGGCGGTCATTCGCTGGTGACTTCGGTGACCGCGGCTTTGGCTGAGGACTCGTCGACGATGCCTTTGCCGTCGACGTAGGCGGCGATGAGAGCTTGCACGGCGAGGTTGTTGACCGCTCGGGGGACGCCGCGGGCGGTCTGGTGGATGAGCGCGACGGCGTCGTCGCTGAACAGCGGGTCGGAGCGTCCGGCCAGTTGCAGGTGGTGTTTGACGTAGCCGACGGTTTCGCCCAGGTCCATGCCGGCGAGGTGGTAGCGCAGCGCGATGCGCTGGTCGAGGGCGGCGAGATGGCCGAGTTTGAGCCGCCGCCGCAGGGTGGGTTGGCCTACCAGCAGACAGGCCAGCGGGGAGCGGGCGTCCATGTCGCTGTTGGTGAGCAGCCGCAACTGTTCGAGCTGGTCGCCGGTCAGCAGATGGGCCTCATCGACGACGAGGACGACGTTTTTGTTGCGTTCGTCGTGTTCGGCGGCCAGCAGGTCGGCGCTTTGGCCGATGAGGGAGGCGGTGTGGAAGCGTGGGGTGGCACCGAGCGCGGCGACCAGGTGCATGTGCAGGCCGCGGGCGCCGATCGCGGGGTTGGGCAGGTACACGACCGTGTGCCGTGAGTTGTCCAAAGCGGCGACGCCGGCGCGGGCGGCGACGGTCTTGCCGGCGCCGACTTCGCCGGTGAGCACGCCAAGAGCGGCTTCGCCGATCAGCCAGCCGATGCGGGCGACGGCTTCTTTGTGGCCGCGGCCGGCGAACAGCATCGAGGGGGCCAAGTCGCGACCGAACGGGGTGCGGGTGAAGCCGTAGTGGGCGCGCAGCCGCTCGACGGTCATGGCGCCACCGCGCCGACGGGGTCGCCGCCGTCGTCGTCGTCGGGGTCGTCGGGGTTGTCAGGGTCGTTGTGGCGGGTCAGGTCGTGGTAGTTGATGGTCCGCTGGTCGCGTTGGTCGTGGGCGGCGTCGATCAGGCCGAGGTAGTCGATGCCGGTGCGCGCGACCTCGCCGACCTCCACACCGGCGACGGCGTGGGGGTGCACGCGGCGGCCGAGCACGTGGGGCGTCGCAACGCCCATGGACCGTCCGGCGTAGCGCGCCTCGACGTGGGTCAGGTCGAACGAGTCGAAGACCAGCTCGACGACGCAGCCGACCAGGGCGGCGTCGACTTCGTAGCGGTTGCCGTGCAACGCCACGGTGGCGGTCTTGGACACGCTGCGGGTCTCTGACCACAAAAACGCCTCGCGCAGCAGCGCCGGGGACGGCACCGCCGGCGGGTCGCCGTCGCCGAGGAACCGTTCCAGGGGCGGCTGGCCGGTCTCACGGTGGGCGCGGCGGTGGTACACGCGCTCCACCCAGCTGGTGAACAGCCGGTTGAGTTCGGCCAGGTCGGCCACGCCGCGGGCGGCGATCTCGACGAGGAACTGGCCGCGCACGGTCGCGAAGATCCGTTCGATCTTTCCGCGTCCGGCCGGTTGGCCCGGCGGGCTGTGAGTCAGCCGGACCCCCAGCACCGCGCACGCCCGCGCCAGCTGCTTGGACGCGAACGCGGCGCCGTTGTCGACATAGAGCACCTTGGGCACGCCGCGGGCGGCCAGCGCGTTGTGCAGCGCGGCTTCCAACCGCAGGGTGTCTTCGGCCAGCCCCCAGCGGTAGCCGGTCAACGCCCGCGAATAGTCATCGATGACCGCGAACAGATAGGTCTTGCGGCCTGCCACGGGCGGGCCGTGCAGCGCGTCACCGGTCCACAGATCGTTGCGCTGGTCGGCTTGGAACCGTCCGAACACCCGCGGAACCGCGGCGTCGCCTCGACGGTTCAGCCCCACCCGCACGAAGTGGCGTTGGATGGTGCGCGCCGACGGCGCTCCGCCGGTGTGGGCGTCCAACACCTCACGGATGTGCGCCGCGGTGCGCCCCGGCGCCTCGCGTTTGAGCTGCTCGGCCAACGCCAACAGTCCCGGGTCGGTGCGCGGACCCGTCGGGCGCGGCGCCGGCAGCAGCGCGGCGAACCCGCCGGTCTGCCAGGCGCGGATCCACCGGTCCAGCGTGGCCCGCGACACCCGCACCCGCCGCCCGTCGACCCCGACGTGGTCACGCAGCGAAAGCTGACGCACCAGCATCCCCCGCTCGGAGGGCCGCAACGCCACATCGGCGGCCTCCCGGATCAGCGCGTAACGGAACAACCCGACCTCACGGCGGCGCTCGTCTTCCATTCCAGCCTCCCAACTCGTGGTGACAGTCACGAGCCGGGACGCTGCCCGCCGTCCACGGCGCCGGAAAGGGCGAGCCGGTGTTGCACAGCAGCCGCCCGCCCGACGCGGCCGCAGCGAACCGCCACAACGGCATCGCCGACCACCGCCGGCCGGCCGCGACCGCCGCCGCGGCGACCGCCTCCAACGCGTCCGCCGACGGCGACGCGCGCGGACCGATCGGTGCCAACGTCGCGTCCAGCCACACCGCCAGACGGGTGAAATGCGCCCGCAGCCTCTCCGCCCGCTCGGCCCACCGGCGCACCCAGCCGCGCACCGTCGTCGCCGCCACCCCCAACATCGCCGCGACCCGCCGCCAACCCGCACCCTCGGCGGACGCGTGCAGCGCCGCGCCGATCACCTCCACCCCATGCGCCCGACGCACCAACATCACGTCCGGCAACAACACATGCGTCCCACCGCCCCGCCGGCACCGGCCCCGACGCGGTCGCCGGCGCTCCGCACCGCCCGCCAGCACCACCGTCCGCGGGCTGGCGAACCCCCACGGCCGCAACCTCCCCTCGCAGCCGGGACAGACCAGCTCGCCGGCGCGCAACGCCCGCTCGACCTCGCCCGCGTTCGGGCCTACCATCAGCACCATCGGTGCTCCGGCACCCATCAGCAGGGCCCTCCCGCATACCTCCGGCAAGAGACGCACGGGAGGGCCCTCGCGCTTCCAGCAACCGCCCGTCAGGCTGGACCCCAAGAGCAACAAGGACAACCCTCGGGCTGTCCCCACATCCTCACCCCGCCCGTCGCCCCACCCCCCGCCAGTCCTCAACCAGAGCGTCGCCTAACATCTCCCGGTATCCCCGGATCCGCGAGAGTCTGCGGAGTGGCCACGGCCGTGTGAGAACGGCTGAACTCGGACAGTGCGGACCGGTGCTGGGACGGTCCAAGGGTCCACGGTCAAGCCCGCGTAAGCGCCACTGGGATCTGGGGGTTGCCGCCGCTCATGGGGCACGCGTGTTCAGGGGCGCGGTCGCAGGGGGTGGTTGCCTGACTGGGCCCCGCGGGCGGTGAGTTGGCGGTGCTTGTGCGCTCGGTGCGTGGCCGTGGCGGTCCCGCGTCGTAGGCGCCGGTCGGCGAACCATGGTCGCAAC
>JACCXR010000004.1 GCA_013696915.1 Euzebyaceae bacterium | reverse complement strand
GCCCCGCAGGCCCAACTGCGCCCCGCAGCCCCGACCAAGGACGCGCCGATGCCGAACCGGCTGGCTCACGCCTCCAGCCCGTACCTGCGCCAGCACGCCGACAACCCGGTGGACTGGTACGAGTGGGGCCCGGAGGCCTTCGACCGCGCCCGCCGCGAGGACAAGCCGGTGTTCCTGTCGGTCGGCTACTCCTCGTGCCACTGGTGCCACGTCATGGCTCACGAGTCGTTCGAGGACGAGGAGGTCGCCGGGGTCCTCAACGACCGCTTCGTCGCGGTGAAGGTGGACCGCGAGGAGCGCCCGGACGTCGACAGCGTCTACATGGGGGCGGTGCAGGCGCTGTCGGGCCACGGGGGGTGGCCGATGAGCGTGTTCCTCACCCCGGACGGGGCCCCGTTCTTCGGCGGCACGTACTGGCCGAAGGATCCGCGGCAGGGCATGCCGGGCTTCCGCGGCGTCCTCGATGCCGTCTCCGACGCCTGGACCGGGCAGCGCGACGAGGTGCTCGGCGCCGGCCAGCGCCTCACCGAGCACCTGCGGAAAGCCGACGACCTCGGCGCCGGCGGCGCGCTGGACCCGGATCTGGCGGGGCGGGCCGCGGCGCTCTGCGTCCAGGCGTGGGATTCCCGCCTCGGCGGCTTCGGGCGGGCCCCGAAGTTCCCCCAGGCGATGACGATCGACTTCCTGCTCGCCCACCACCTGCGCACCGGCGACGAGGGCGCCCTCGACGCGGCGACGCACAGCCTCGACGCCATGGCGCGCGGCGGCATCTACGACCACGTCGCGGGCGGCTTCGCCCGCTACTCGGTCGACGAGCGGTGGCTGGTCCCGCACTTCGAGAAGATGCTCTACGACAACGCGCTGCTGCTGCGCGCGTACGTCCACGCCGCCCAGGTCACCGGGGCGCCGCGCTTCCGGCGGGTCGCGATCCAGACCGCCGACTACCTGGTCCGCGAACTGCGGCACCCCGCCGGCGGGTTCTTCTCGGCGACCGACGCCGACTCGGAGGGCGTCGAGGGCAAGTTCTTCGTCTGGACCGCCGCCGAGTTCGACGAGGTCGTCGCCGCCGCCGGAGAGGACCCCGCACCGTGGCGGGAGTTCTTCGGCGTGACCGACGCCGGCAACTGGCACGACCCGCACGGTCACGGACCCCTGGGCACGTCGATCCTCCACGAACCGGTGTCGCGCGACGAGGAGGACGCGGACTTCGCCGGCCGGCTGGAGCGGGTGCAGGCCGCGCTGTACGACCGGCGCGAGACGCGCGTGCACCCCGGCCTGGACGACAAGATCCTCACCTCCTGGAACGCCCTCGCCCTGGGGGCGCTCGCCGAGGCCGGCGCCGCCCTCGGCGTCGACGACTACGTCCGGGCCGCCGCCGGCTGCGCCGCCTTCCTGCGGACCGAGCTCGCCGCCGACGGCGCCCTGCGCCACACCTGGAAGGAGGGCCACGGGGCGACGATCCCCGCGTTCGCCGAGGACGTGGCCTACCTCGCCCAGGCGCTCCTGGTGCTCTACGAGGCCGACGGCGACGCCGGCTGGGTGACCTGGGCCCGGGCCCTGGCGGACGACGCCGAGGCCCGCTTCGCCGACGAGGCCGGCGCCTACTTCACGACGGCCCACGACGCCGAGGAGCTCCTGACCCGCCCGCGGGACCTGTGGGACAACGCCACGCCGGCCGCGTCGAGCGTCATGGTCGACGTCCACCTGCGCCTGGCCGCCCTCACCGGCGATCCGCGCCACGCGGAGCTGGCCGAGCGCACGCTGTCGCTGTTCGGCCCCCGGGCCGAGCAGGCGCCGACCGGCTACGGGGAGCTCCTCCGCGGCCTCGAGCGGCTGCTGTCCGGCCCGCAGGAGGTCGCGGTCGTGGGCGAGGTCATCGTGGGCGAGGTCACCGACCCGGCGACCCGCGCGCTGCTCGCGGTCTACCGGGAGCGGTGGCGGCCGGGCAGCGTCCTCGCCGTCGGCCGCCCCGGCGCCGCGCCGGACGTGCCGCTGCTCGCCGACCGGCCGCTCGTTGACGGGCGCCCCGCCGCCTACGTCTGCGAGCACTTCGCCTGCGCCCGCCCGGTCACCAGTCCCGACGACCTGCGCGCGCTGCTCAACCACTGACCCGGCCGCTGACCCGCGCCGCTGACCCGCGCCGCTGACCCGAGCCGCTGACCCGAGCCGCTGACCCGGGCCGTGTCGACTGAGTCGTCCCACAGACGCGCCAGTCGACACAGGCCGGGCGGTGGCCAAGCGCGGCTACGCTCGGCCGGTGAACCGCGGACCCGACCTCCTCGCCGGGCTGAACCCGGCCCAGCGCGCCGCGGCCGAGGCCGTGCGGGGGCCGGTGCGGATCCTCGCCGGCGCCGGGACCGGCAAGACCCGCACGATCACCCACCGGATCGCCCACCAGGTCGCCACCGGCGTCGCGCGGGCCGACCAGATCCTCGCGGTGACGTTCACCGACCGGGCGGCGGGCGAACTGCGCAGCAGGCTCGCCGGCCTCGGCATCGGCGCCCCCGTGAGGGCGGCGACGTTCCACGCCGCCGCGTGGGCGCAGCTGCGGTGGTTCTGGCCCCGGGTCGAGGGCGGTCCGCTGCCGGAGGTCCTGCCGTCCAAGGTGCGGCTGCTGGTCCGGGACGCCCGGCGGGCCGGCGCCGAGGCCAAGGACCTCGCGGCCGAGATCGAGTGGGCGAAGGCGCGCTGCCTCGACCCGGCCGGCTACGCGCGCGCCGCCGGCGGCCGCACGCCGCCCCTCGCCGCGGACGTCATGGCCGAGATCTACGAGCGCTACGAGCAGGCGAAGACGGAGGCGAACGCGATCGACTACGAGGACATGCTCCTGCGCATGACGGCCCTGCTCGCACGTCCGGACGTCGGCGAGGAGGTCCGCGACCGCTACCGCTTCGTCACCGTCGACGAGTTCCAGGACGTGAACGCCGCGCAGTGGGCGCTGCTGCGGGGCTGGCTCGGCGACAGCGACGAGCTCTGCGTCGTCGGGGACGACGACCAGACGATCTTCTCGTTCACCGGCGCGTCGTCGCGGTACCTGGTGGACTTCGACCGGCACTTCCCGCCCGCGCAGCGGGTGACGCTGACCGAGAACTACCGCTCCACCAGCGAGGTGCTGGCCCTGGCGAACCGGGTCCTGTGGACCAAGCCCGCGGCCCGGCGCAAGCAGCTCGAGTCGCGCGTCGGCAGCGGGCCGGTGCCGGCGTTCCGCGAGTACCCGGACGCCGACGACGAAGTCGCCGGCGTGGTCGACGCGGTGAAGGGGCTGCTCGCCGACGGGGTCCCACCGCGTGAGGTCGCCGTCTGCTACCGCACCAACAACCAGTCCGAACCGTTCGAGGAGGCCCTGCGCGGCGCCGGGATCCCCTACGTCGTCCGGGGCGACGGCGGCTTCTTCGACCTGCCGGAGATCCGCCAGGCGCTGACGGCCCTGAGGACCGCAGCCCGGCGGGGCGTGCCCGAGGGCGAGCCCCCTCCCGGCGGCTCCGTCCCCGCCCGCCCGCCGCGCGCCGACCGGCGGGTCGAACGGGTGCTGCGCGACCAGCTCTCCTGGCACCCGCGAAAGGAGCCCTCCGGTGCGGCAGCCCGCGAGCGGTGGCGCAACCTGGCAACGCTGCTCGAGATCGCCACCGCTCGCACCGCCGACGACGAGGCCCTCCCCTTCCCCGCGCTGGTCGACGACCTCCTCGCCCGGGCCGCCGCCGGGCAGGAGGCGCCGACCGACGCCGGCGCGGTCACGCTGCTCACGCTCCACCGCGCCAAGGGCACCGAGTTCGACGCCGTCTTCCTCGTCGCCGTCGAGGAGGGGCTGCTCCCGATCTCCTATGCGAAGACCGACGCGGAGGTCGAGGAGGAGCGGCGGCTACTCTACGTCGGCGTCACCCGCGCCCGCCGGCACCTGCAGCTGTCGTGGGCCAGGACCCGCCCCGGGTGGCGCGGAACCGTTCAGTCCCGGCGGCCCTCGCGGCTGCTGTACAACCTGGGCCCCGGCGCGCCGCGGTCCGCCGCGGCCGGCCAGGCCGGGTCGCCGCCGGCGGCCGGAGGCAGGAAGGG
>JACCXR010000577.1 GCA_013696915.1 Euzebyaceae bacterium | reverse complement strand
GGACGCATCGGGTCCGGGTGCGAGTGCGCGGTCAGCCTAATCGACACGGCCCGGAGGGACTGCCCGACATGCTTGTCAGCGTCATCGGCGTGGGTCACGTCGGTCTCGTCACGGCGGCCTGCATGGCGGACCTCGGCCACGACGTCGTGGGCTTCGACGTCGACGGCCAGAAGATCGAACTGCTCCGCACCGGCGCCGTCCCGTTCGTCGAGGCGGGGCTGGCCGAGTTGGTCGAGGCCGGCGTCCGGGCGGGGCGGCTGGAGTTCACCGCGGACGTGGCCGAGGCGGTGCGCGCGGCGGAGGTCGTGTTCATCTGCGTCGGCACCCCCCGCCGGCCGGACGGGGCTCCGAACATGAGCTTCGTGCAGTCAGCGGCGGCGACGGTCGCCAGCCACGCGCAGCGGCCCGCGGTCGTTGCCGAGAAGTCGACGGTGCCGGTCCAGACCGGCGAGCGCATCCGCCAGGCGCTGCGCCTGCAGTCCCAGGCGCGGGGCGGCGGGCTGGTCCACGACGTCGTCAGCAACCCCGAGTTCCTGCGGGAGGGCACGGCGGTGGCCGACACCCTGCGGCCGGACCGCATCGTGGTGGGGGCGGACTCCGAACGCGGGCACGCGGTCATGCGCGCGCTGTACGCGCCGCTGCTCGCCCGTCATGACTGCCCCTACGTGGCGACCGACGTGCGCACCGCCGAGCTCATCAAGCACGCGAGCAACGCCTTCCTCGCCACCAAGATCAGCTTCATCAACGCCGTCGCGCGCATCTGCGAGCTGGCCGGGGCGAACGTGCACACGATCGCCGACGCCATGGGTTACGACGCGCGCATCGGGCGGGCGTTCCTCAACGCCGGCGTCGGCTACGGCGGGTCGTGCTTCCCGAAGGACGTCGAGGCGTTCATCCACATCGCCCAAGAGCTCGGCTACGACTTCGGCATGCTGCGCGAGACCGACCGCATCAACCGCGAGGCGAAGGCCTGGCCGGTGGCCCAGCTCCGCCGGCTGGTCTGGAACCTCGCGGACAAACAGATCGCGGTCCTCGGGATCGCGTTCAAGCCGGGGACCGACGACGTGCGCGACGCGCCGGCGCTCGACGTCATCGACGCGCTGCTCGCCGAAGGCGCCACCGTCCGCCTCCACGATCCGGTCGCGCTCGACCACGTCCGCGAGCGCTATCCCGACGCGGTCTTCTGCGACAAGGCGGAGGACGCGCTGCGCGGCGCGCACGCCGTGGTCGTCTGCACCGAGTGGGACGAGTACCGGGCCATCACGCCGCAGCGGCTCGCGGAGCTCCTCACCTACCCGGTGGTCGTCGACGCGCGCGCGGTCTGGGACGCCAGGGCCCTGGCCGACGCCGGCCTCTCGGTCGCCGTCGTGGGGCAGCCGCCGCTGTCGCCCGCCGGCACCTGACGCGCTCCGTCGAGGTGCGCACGCTCGTCGTCATCCCGACCTTCAACGAGCGCGCGACGCTGGAGCGCGCGGTGTCCGGCGCGCTCGCCGCCGGCGCCGACGTGTCCGTCCTGGTCGTCGACGACGGCTCCCCCGACGGCACCGGGGCGCTCGCGGACCGGATCGCGGCCGCCGAGCCGCGCGTGGAGGCCCTCCACCGCCCCGGCAAGATGGGCCTCGGGTCCGCGTACCGCCTGGGATTCCGGTGGGGCATGGACAGGGGGTTCGACGCCTTCTGCGAGATGGACGCCGACCTCTCCCACGACCCGTGCGACCTGCCGCGGCTGCTCGCCGCGCTCGACAGCGCGGACGTCGTGATCGCCTCGCGCTACGTCCCCGGCGGCCGGGTCGTCGACTGGCCGCGCCGGCGCGTCCTGCTCAGCCGGGGTGGCAACCGCTACGTCCGGCTGGTCACCGGGATCCCCGTGACCGACGCCACGGCCGGCTATCGGGCCTACCGCCGGGCGGTGCTCGAGGCGCTCGACCTCGGCTCGATCCGCTCCGAGGGGTACTCGTTCCAGGTCGAGATGGTGCTGCGCAGCTGGCGGTCGGGGTTCCGCGTCGTCGAGGTTCCGATCACCTTCACCGAGCGGCAGGAGGGCGCGAGCAAGATCAGCCGCGGCATCGTCGGGGAGGCCCTGTGGCGCGTGCTCGTCTGGGGCGTCCACGGTCCGCGGAGCGCGGACCGGGTCCATCCGGACAGCGTCGTCGCCGGCTCGCCGCGACCGCGCTGACCCGGGTCTGTCGACCCGGTGACGGATCCCGTAACTCAGTCGACGGACCCCGGGGGCCCGGCCCGGTGCGCCGCGGGTTCAGTCGACGATGCGGAGCGGCGCCGGGACCGGCTCGGCCGGGGCGCCGGCCGGGGGACGCGCCGCAGGGGCGGGCCGCGCCGTGAGCACGGCGGCCAGCAGGCCGGCGAGGGCCACCACCTCTCCGGCGACGAACCCGGCCGCGACCCGGAACGTCGGCTCGGCCTGGACGAGGAGCACGGTCGCCACGCCGGCGAGCAGCGCGACCAGCCACGGCGCGAGCAGCCGCGTCTCGGCGCCCATGCCGATCAATACCTGGTTCAGTCCCAGCGCCGCGGTCGCGGTCACGACGCCGGCGACCGTCAGCGCGACGAACCACGCGGCCGGCCGGAAGGCGGCCCCGAAGAACAGCGCGATGATCTGCGGACCCACGGCCGCACCGGCCAGGGCCCCGAACACGGCGAGGACGGCCGCGGTCCCGCAGGTGGCCGCGGCGAGGCGCCGCAGCCGCCGGTAGTCCCCGGCGCGCGCCACGCGCGTCAGCGGCGGGAGGACGCGTGACAGCAGGCCGCCGAACGCGAACACCATGGGGACGCGCGCGGCCGTGACCGTCACGAAGAAGACCGACGTCTCGGCCGCGGTCGCCCCCAGGGGGATCAGGACGAGCGGGCCGGCCGCGAGCAGACTCTGGGAGACGGCGTTCGCGACCGTCGTCGCGACCAGGTACCGGCTGGTCGATCCGGTCACCACGGCGCCGCCGGCGTCGTCGTCCTCCGGCCGCTGGGGACCGCCGTACGGGCGCCGGCGCGCCACCGACCACCACGCGGCCACGAGGAACGGGCCCAGCGGCAGCGTCCACGCCAGCGAGCGGGTGCTCGCCGCGACCAGCGCGACCGGGACGGCGACGGCGAGGCGGGCC
>JACCXR010000571.1 GCA_013696915.1 Euzebyaceae bacterium | reverse complement strand
GTCCGCGACGCCGCCGTCGCCGCGGATCGCCCCGGCCGCGAGGCGCTGTGGGCCTACCGCGAACGCCACACCGAGGCCGTGAACGCGGCCGGCGTGCCGCACAAGCTCGACGTCGCCGTCCCGCTGCCGGCGCTGGCGGACTTCGAGCGCGCGGTCCGCGATCGTGTGGCCGCGGTCGCCCCGGGCGCCCGCGTGTTCCTCTGGGGCCACCTCGGCGACGGCAACCTGCACGTCAACGTCCTGGGGACGCCGCCGAACGACGGCACGGTCGACGAGGCCGTGCTCCGGCTCGCCGCTGAAATGGGCGGCAGCATCAGCGCCGAGCACGGGGTGGGCACCGCGAAGGTCCGGTGGCTGCCCCTGACGCGCGACGCGACCGACATCGCGGCCATGACCGCCGTCAAGCGGGCGCTGGATCCCGGCAACCTGCTCAACCCGGGCGTGCTCCTGCCGGGCCCCTGATTCCCGTCTGGCGACACCCGGCCCGCGTACCGGCCCCCCGATGGCTCCGAGCCCGGTCAGCGCGAGCCGGCGGTCAGCGGGACCCGGACGACGAAACGGCACCCGCCGCCCTCGTTGGAGACGGCGATGTCGCCGTCGTGCGCTTTCACCAGACCGCGTGCGATCGCGAGGCCCAGGCCGGACCCGGCGTCGCCGGTGGGGGTGCGCGCCGCCTGACCGCGGAAGGCGGTGTCGAACACGCGCGGAAGGTCGGCGTCGGGGATGCCGCCGCAGGTGTCGGACACGGCGACGTAGGCCCGCTTGCCGTCGGTCCCGGCCTCGACCGTGACCGCGCCGTCCGGCGGGGTCTCGCGGATCGCGTTCTCGAGGAGGTTGCGGAGAACCCGTCCGAACTCCGCCGCCGCCAACGCGAGCTGCGGCGCCGGCCCCACCATGCGCCCCTCGAGTCGGACACCCTTCGCCGCGGCCAGCGGGTCGGCGGCCGCCACGGCGTCGGAGACGAGGTCGCCGAGGTCGGCGGGCTCGAACTCCAGCCGCAGCGCGCCGGCGTGGATGCGGCTGAGCTCGAACAGGTCGTCGACCAGGCCGGCCAGACGGTCTGCTTCGCGCCGCAGCGTCCGGTGGTACCGCTGCACGGTCAGGGCGTCGGTCACGACCTCGTCCTCGAGCGCTTCGGTGATCGCGCGGATGCCGGCGAGGGGCGTGCGCAGGTCATGGGAGACCCAGGCCACGAGTTCCCTGCGGGACGCATCGAGGACGCGCTCGCGCTCCCTTGCCTCCTCCAGCCTGGCCGCGCTGTCCTCGAGCTGGGCGGCGATTTCCGCGAACTCCGGGATGAACGGCCGCTCGCCGCGCGGAGCGCCGCCCTCGCCGATGCGCCGCGCGGCCTCGCCCAGCGCCCGGCTGGCCGCGCCGACCCGGGCCGAGAGCGCGAGCGCGCTGACCAGCCCGACCGTGCCCGCCGCCAGGACGATCACGCTGAGGGCCTGGAAGTCCGGCGTGCTCAGCAGCATCGCGTTGCTGGCCGCCAGCGCGCCCGCGGCGACCGCTGCGAGGGAGGTGAGCGCCGGCACGGCGATCTGGATGGAGAACGACGCCGTCCGCAGCACCCGAAGGACGACCGCGCCGGTCAGACCGGCTGCCAGGGCGGCGATCATCGCGATGCCGGCCAGCTGGACGGACTCCGCGGCGGAGAGCCCGAGCGCGGCGCACAGCAGGCCGACGAGCCCGAGGCCCGCCGCGCCGACCGCCGCCTGGAGCCGCAGGGTCACGGCGAGAACCGGTAGCCGACGCCCCACACCGTCTGAACGTGGGCGGGGGCGGCGGGGTCGGCCTCGATCTTCTCCCGGAGGCGCCGCACGTGGACCGTGACCGTCGAGGTGTCGCCGAACGTGTAGCCCCACACGCGCTCGAGCAACGTCTCGCGCCGGAACACCTCCTCCGGGTGGCGCATGAGGAACGCGAGCAGGTCGAACTCGCGGGCCGTCAGCGCCACCGGGTGGCCGTCCCGCTCGACCCGGCGGGCGCGCACGTCGACCACGAGCCCGCCCGCGACGAGCGGCTCCCCGTCGCCGTTCGGCTGTGCCGCGGTCGCCTGCGATCGGCGCAGGACGGCCTTCACCCTGGCGACGAGCTCCCGCGGCGAGAAGGGCTTGGCGAGGTAGTCGTCGGCGCCGAGCTCGAGGCCGGCGATGCGGTTCACGGCCTCCGCCCTGGCGGTGAGCATGATGATCGGCAGCGCGCTCGAGGCGCGGATCCGCCGGCACACCTCGAGCCCGTCGAGGCCCGGCAGCATGAGGTCGAGCACCACGAGGTCCGGTGGCGCCTCCTGCACCTGCGCGAGGGCCGCCAACCCGTCGGTGGCGGTGTCGACCGCATAGCCGTCGCGGCGGAGGTAGCGCACCACCACCTCGGCCACGGTGGGGTCGTCGTCCACGACCAGGATGCGCGCCGCCGCCGGCCCCGTCGCCTCCGCCATCGCCGCAACGATAGCGCCGCCGCCCACCCCGACTGGACGGCGGCTACCCTTCGGCACATGACGACTTGGGCGGCGCACCGCCGCGGGTGCGGGCGGTTCCCCGGCGACGTCCGCCCCGGCCGCCGTGGCACCCGCGCACCGGGACCATGACCGTCGAGGTCGACGGTCTCGTCAAGCACTACCGCGTCCAGCGCCGCGAGCCCGGGTTCGGGGCGTCGCTGCGGGGTCTCTTCGCCCGGCGCTACCACACCGTACCGGCCGTGGACACGGAGTGTCCTTTCGCATCGACGCCGGCGAGATCGTTGGGTTCCTCGGCCCAAACGGGGCGGGGAAGACGACGACGCTGAAGTGCCTGGCCGGGCTGCTGCATCCGACGGCGGGTCGGGCGCGGGTCCTGGGGTTCACACCCCACGAGCGCGAGCGGGCGTTCCTGCGCCAGTTCACCCTCGTCATGGGCCAGCGCAACCAACTTCTGTGGGACCTGCCCGCCATGGAGACCTTCCTGGTCAACCAGGCGATCTACGGCGTGCCCGAGCCGCAGTTCCGCGCGGCACTGGACGAGCTGGTCGCACTGCTCGAACTGGAGCCGCTGCTGGACAAGCAGGTCCGCCAGCTCAGCCTGGGCGAGCGGATGCGCTGCGAACTGGCCGCCTCGCTGCTGCACCAGCCGAGGGTATTGTTCCTCGACGAACCCACGCTCGGCCTCGACGTCACCGCCCAGGCCACCATCCGCGACTTCGTGCGGACGTACAGCGCCCGCCAGGGCGCCACGGTGCTCCTGACCAGCCATTACATGGCGGACGTCACCGCATTGGCGAGCAGGATCCTCGTGATCGACGGCGGCACCATGCGCTACGACGGTGACCTGCGCGCCCTCGTCGAGCGCCACGCCCCGTACCGGCTGCTGCGGCTGACGCTGGATTGCCAGGTACAGCCCGCCGACATGGCCGCGGTCGGGGACCTGGAGTCCGCCGACGGGCTGGCCGTGACGCTGCGCGTCCCGCGCGCCGCGACGAAGGAACGCGCGGCGCTCGCGCTGTCCAGCCTCCCGGTCGCCGATGTTGCGATCGAGGACCCGTCGGTCGAGGACATCATCCGCCAGGTATTCACACAGCGATGACCACGCGCGCCGTCCCCCGGGTGTATCCCGCGTTGCTGCGCGCCGCGTGGGGAAGCGCCGTCGCCTACCGAGGGCAGGTCGTCCTGTGGCTTCTGACCTCGCTGTTCCCGCTGATCATGATGGCGGTGTGGCTGTCGGTGGTCGAGGAGGCCGGGACGGCGGGCGGGTTCGACGGCCCCGACTTCGTGTCTTACTACGTCGCTGCAGCGGTCACCAACCACTTCACGGTCGCCTGGGTTTCCTGGCAGTGGGACGAGGACATCCGAACCGGCGGGCTGTCGGTGAAGCTGCTGAAGCCCCTCGACCCGTTCCACCACCACGCCATCGAGCAGCTCGGCAAGAAGCTGCTGATCGGGGCGGTCCTGCTGCCCGCTGTCGCGGCAGCCGCGGCGGTCGTTTCGTCGATCCGCTACCCGGTCGGACCCGGCACCGCAGCAGTCGCGGCGGTGGCCGTGGTCGCCGGCTTCGGGCTCAACCTGGTCATGGCCTCGGCGTTCAGCATGCTGTCGTTCTGGTCCACCCAGGTCCACAACCTCTATCAGCTGTGGTGGGGCGTCGGCTTCTTCCTGTCCGGGTGGGTGGCGCCCCTGGAGCTGTTCCCGCCGACGCTGCGCCGGGTCGCCGTCCTGCTGCCGTTCCGCAGCTCGCTGGGGTTCCCCGTCGAGATCGTGACGGGACGACTCGACGGGCGCGCCATCGCTGCCGGCTTCGCCGTCACCGGCGCGTGGAGCGCCGGGTTCCTGTTCGTCTACCGGGTCCTGTGGCGACGAGGACTTCGGCGCTACGAGGCGGTCGGCGCATGACCGGTTCCCAAGCACCCGGGCTCAGGGCGGGCACATACCTGCGGCTGCTCGGGATCTTCTACCGGAACTCCCTGCTCAACGAGATGGAGTACCGCCTGAAGTTCTGGGCGAACGTCGGTCTCAGCCTTTTCTGGCTGGTGTGGGCGGCCTTGAGCGTCCGTGTCTACTTCCGATTCACCGGCACGATCGCCGGCTGGGCCTACCACGAGGTCCTCGTCGTGATGGGTCTGTTCTTCACCGTCAACGGCATCCACCAGGCGCTGATCACGCCGAACCTCGCCCGGATGACCGAGTACGTGCAGAAGGGCACGCTCGACTACCTGCTCACGAAGCCCGTCGACAGCCAGTTCCTCGTCAGCCTGCGGCACATCGGGGTCCACAACTGGGCCGATCCGCTGCTCGGGTTGGGCCTCGTCGGCTACGGCCTCGCGCGGGGCGGCACCGCCCCGGACGCGGGGGCGGTCGGGCTGTTCGCCGTCCTGCTCGCCGCCGCGACGGTGCTGCTCTACGGCGTCAGCCTGCTGCTGCAGACCCTGACGATCTGGTCGGTCAGCTCCCGCGGCATGGACGACGTCATCGAAGGCCTGCTCGAGACCGGTCGCTTCCCGGTCAGCTTCTACGGGGGCGCAGTCCAGGGCCTTCTGACCGCGGTCGTGCCGGTGGCGTTCATGACGACGTTCCCCGCCGAGGCCCTCCTCGGCCGTGCGGGCTGGCCCGTCGCAGTGCTCGCCGTCACCGTGAGTGCGACCATCTTCCTCGCAGCCTCGGTGTTCTGGCGCTTCGCCCTGCGCTCCTACACGGGCGCCGGCAGCTGACCGACCAAGCGCATGCTCCTTGCATGCAGACGGGAATAGCGGCCGCCCGGCGGCCCGATGAGCATGGCTTCTTCCGTTCAAGGGGCGGAACTGTGGCACAACTGACGCGCGACGCCGGCCGCGCCGCCCTCGCCGATGCGCGCGACGTTCCACCCGCACAGGAAGCCAGGCGATGGCCCAGCGCAACGGTTCCTGTTGCGGTAGCGTGGCATTCCACACGCGTGGCCGTGGAGGACGCGATGCCGGTGGCGGTGCGCGACAAGCTGGAGGCGATCACCCGTGACCTGGGCAGCCAGGCCGCCGTGGCCGAGTTGCTCGGGGTCAGCCGCTCGCGGGTCAGCCGATGGCTGCGCGACGAGCAGCCGGACGCGCGGAACCGCCGGGCGGTCAGGAGCATCGAGTTCGTCCTGGACCGGCTGCTGGAGGTCTACCAGCGCGACACCGCCGTCAAGTGGCTCCACGGGTTCAACGCCCACCTCGGCGACCGCCGCCCGATCGACCTGCTCTCCGAGGGCGGGGTGGACGAGGTGCTGCGGGCGATCTCGGCGGAGGAAGCCGGGACGTACGCCTGATCCCGAGTGCTGTTCCGCGTGTTCCCGTGGACACCGGACGCTTTGCCGACCACGGCCGGCGGAGCGCTGTTCGTGCCCCGCGCCTGGCAGGGAGCCGGGCGGCACGACAACCCCGACTCCTACGGCGCCCTCTACCTCGCGACCTCGCCGGTCTCCGCGGTCGCGGAGCGCCTGCAGGCGTTCAGGGGGACGCAGCTGCGCGCGTCGGACCTCCGACGCGCCGACGGGCGCGCCCTGGCGCTCGCGCGGCTCGACGACTCGGCGATGGAGAACGTCGTCGACCTTGACGAGCCGCTCGAGCTAACCCGCCGCGGACTGCGTCCCTCGGGTGTTGCAACGCGGGACCGCACACGGACCCAGCCCGCAGCACTGCGCGTGTTCGAAGAGGGCGCCTCGGGCCTGCGCTGGTGGTCCACCCTGGAAGCGTCGTGGATCAATGTCACGGCGTTCGCGGACCGGGCACTCCCGGAGCTGTCGCTGGCGGGCCCGCCGCAGCGGCTCACGGTCGGCATGCCGGCCGTGGCCGAGGCCGCCGGGCTTCTCGGCGTCCGCATCACGTGACCGGCCTGCCGGCGGCCCGCCGTCCCCGGTGGTCGTTCCGCCGGCCCACCGACCGGAGGCGATTGCGACGTTCGCGCGAGATACCGCGCGAACGTCGCAACGACGGGGCTCAGAAGGCGTCGGCGGGCCGGTGGGTGCCGAAGACCTCGCGGAGCGTATCGCAGACCTCGCCGACGGTGGCCAGGTGGCGCAGGGCCTCCTTCATCGGCGGCAGCAGGTTGTCGCGTCCCTCGGCGGCCTTGCGGACGTCGGCGAGGGCGGTCTCGACGGCGCCGGCGTCGCGCTCGGCCCGCAGGCGGGCG
>JACCXR010000569.1 GCA_013696915.1 Euzebyaceae bacterium | reverse complement strand
CCGTAGAAGATCAGCGCGAGCGCGAGGTCCCCGCCGAGGCCGCCGCGCTGCAGGCGGTACAGCGTGAGCCCGGCGAGCACGGTGAGGGTGAGCGCGCCGACGATCGGGTGAACGCCGACCAGGAAGGCCGCCCGACGCCAGCGAACGCGACGTGGCCCATGCCGTCGCCGACGAGACTCTGCCCGCGCTGCACGATGAACGTCCCGACCAGCGGGGCGACGGCCGCGATCAAAAGGCACGCGACCAGCGCCTGCTGCATGAACGTGAAGCTGAGCGCGCGCACGGCTCAGCCCTCCTCCTCGTGCGTGGCCGGGCCGCGGAACTCCAAGTGCTCATCCTCCAGGTGGGGGTGGTCGTGGACGCCTGCGTCGACCACGCGGCCGGCGCGGACCTCGAGGACCCGATCGGCGAGCCCGGCGAACCCTTCGGGATCGTGGCTCACGTAGACGACCGCCACGCCCTCGGCGTGGACCAGGTGCTCGAGCGACTCGCGCAGGACGGATCGGGCCTGGGCGTCCACCCCCGTCGTCGGCTCGTCGAGCACGAGCAGCCGGGGCGCCGTGACGAGCGCCCTCGCGATGAGCGCGCGTTGCTGCTGCCCCCCGGACAGCAGGCTGACGCGTCGCCGGCGGACACCGGCGAGGCCGAGGAGGTCGAGGACGTGCTCGATGCGATCGCGCTCCGGTCGGCCGGGCCGGCGGAGCAGCCCCAACCGGCCGGCGAGACCGGTGCGCACCACCTCCTCGACGCTGATGGGCAGCGCGGCGCCGGCGACCGCCCGCTGCGGGACGTAGCCGACCTTCCCCCAGTCGCGGAACGCGGGGACGTCCTGGCCGAAGAGGCGCACCGTTCCGTGCGTCGGACGCAGCAGGCCCAAGCCCAGCTGCATGAGCGTGCTCTTCCCGGAGCCGTTCGCGCCGACGATCGCCACGAACTCCCGTTCGCGCACGGACAGGGAGACCTCGCGGAGAACGGGAATGCGACCGTAGCCGAACGTCACCTGCTCGAACTGCAGGACCGCGCGCGACGACGGCGTCACGCCGCTCACGGCGCTCAGCTCCCCCCGCAGCCCAGCGCGGTCGCGAACGCCTCGGCCTGCTCCCGCAGCATCGCCGGGTAGCCGGCCTCGTACTGCTCGTGGGTGACCGACTCCAGCGGATCGATCTCCAGCAGGTCGACGCCGGCCTCGCCGGCGAGCGCCTCCGCGTCGCCGCGTCCCTCGATCGGCTCCGCGAGCACCGCGGGGATGCCCTCGGCCTGGATCTCCTCCGTGAGCGCGGCGAGCTCCGCCGGCGACACGCCCGCGTCCGGGTCCTGGCCCGCGATCCCGTGCTGCTCGAGGTCGCGCGGCTCCAGCAGGTAGGCGTACGCCTCGTGGCTGACGATGGCCTCGGAGAACTCGCAGTCGGCGAGCAGCGAGTCGATCTCGCCGTCGAGCGCGGTCAGCTCCTCGGCGAGCCCGGCCGCGTTGGCGTCGTAGGCGACGGCGTTCGCGGGGTCGGCGGAGGCGAAGGCGGTCCCGATGCTGGTCGCGACCTCGGCCATGAGCGACGGGTCGAACCAGACGTGGGGGTCGAGCCCGTCGACGTCGGCGTGCCCGTCGTCGTCGGCGTGCCCGTCGTCGTCGGCGTGGGTCTCCTCCTCGTCGCTGTGCGCCGCACCCGAGCGCAGGGCCCCCTCGCCCACGGTCTCGGCCACCGAGACGACCTCGTCCGTGCTGGCCGCGGCGGCCTGTTCGATCTGGGGCTGGAAGTCGATGCCGCCGAGGTAGACGACCAGGTCCGCCGTTTCCAGCGCCTGCCGGTCCCCGGGGGAGAGCTCCACGTCGTGCACCTCGGCGCCGCCGCCGAGGAACGTCAGCTCGACGCCGGGAGCGACCCGCTCCGTCATCCAGGCCAGGGGGAAGACGCTGGCCGCGGCCGTCAGTGGGGCGTCCGACTCGGCGAGCCCGGTGGGCGACGGGTCGCCGCCGCCCGCCGGAGCGGCACCGTCCGAGGCGCAGCCCGCGAGCGCGACAGCGAGCGCGAAGAGCAGGGCGAGCAGGCGTGACACGATTGGACCTCGAGAGCCGGGAGCACCCGAGACTAGCCGCTGCTGACAATCGTTGTCAATCTCGTCTAACGGCCGGGCGACGCCCGCGCTTCCGCGATGGCGAGCAGCAGCGGCGCGTGGTCGGAGGGCTTGGATCCCTTGCGGAAGTTGCGGTCGATCCCGCACGAGCGAGCTCTCGCCGCGAGATCGAGGCTGACCAGGACCAAGTCGATGCGCAGGCCCAGCTTCTTGTGGAAATGGCCCGCCCGGTAGTCCCACCAGGTGTACCCGACGGTCTCGGGCTCCAGGTGGCGGTAGGCGTCCACGAGTCCGGTGTCGAGCAGCGCCGCCAGACGGGCGCGCTCCTCGGCGCTGGTGTGCGTGCCGCCGACGAATGCCGCGGGGTCGTAGACGTCGGCGTCTGCGGGAGCGACGTTGAGGTCGCCCGCTACGACCAGCGACTGCCCCGCCAGTGCCGCCGTCCGCGCGGCCATGGCGTCGAGGAACGCCAGCTTGCCCTGGAACGCGGGGTGGTCCAGCGCCCGGCCGTTCGGGACGTACACGCTGGCCACCCGCATCCCCGCGACGGTGGCCTCGATCCAGCGCGCCTCGTCGGTGTGGACCTCGCCGGGCAGGCCGCGCACGACGTCGACCGGTGGCCGGTCACGCGGGGCGAGGATGGCCACGCCGGCCCAGCGGCCTGCGCTGTGCTCCGCGGCGGCGTACCCGGCTTCGGCGACGGCGTCGTGGGGGAAGCCGTCGACCGCCGACTTGGTCTCCTGGATGCAGAGGACGTCGGGGGAGTGGGTGGCGAGGAACTCCAGCACGCGCGGCAGCCGGGCCTTGAGGGAGTTCACGTTCCAGGTGGCGACGAGCATGGGCCCATGCTGC
The DNA here is from genome assembly GCA_013696915.1 of Euzebyaceae bacterium. GTDB lineage: Bacteria > Actinomycetota > Nitriliruptoria > Euzebyales > Egibacteraceae > JACCXR01. Next base: position 621 of record JACCXR010000569.1, on the reverse strand, counting down.
CCTGCCGGGGACCGGCCGGTCGGCCGGGCGACACCGGGCAGATGACCACGTAGTCTGTCCCGGCGCGCCCGCGGCTTTGGGGAGTCGCTCGATTCGGGCGCTCACCGGCCGATGGGGGCAGTTCGCGCACCGCACCGCACCGCACCGTGCCGCCCAGGCCGCCGCCCCCGGCCTGTGCGACCACCGGGGGTCCACCGTGAGAAGACCGCACCGCCGTAGCACCGCACGCCGCCGGGCGCACGTCCTGGCGCCGGCCATCGCGTTCCTCCTCCTGCTCCCGCTGCACGCGGCGGCCGCCGAGTCGACGCCGGACGGCGAGGTCGCCGGCGATCTCCTGCCGCCGCCCCTGCCGGAGACGGCGACGCCCCCCTCCGCCGACGGTCCCGTGATCCCGGACCTGCCCGACGCGCCACCCGCTGCGGCGCCCCGGGGCGTCCCGGTCGTGATCGCCGGCCGGGAGGCGACGCAGGTCCCGGCTCCCCCGCCCATCGCGGCGCCGCCACCGTCCCCCGCGGTGCCCGCGCAGTCTGCCGGCGAGGCCTTCCTGCCGGACGACACGACCGCGCCGGCGCCGCCACCGGCGCCCGCGCCGGCGGGCCAGGCCGCAGCGCCGCCCCCGCC
>JACCXR010000560.1 GCA_013696915.1 Euzebyaceae bacterium | reverse complement strand
CGCGAGGGGCCGACGCAGCGTCCGTCAGCCGGAGACCGCCAGGCCCTCGGCGACACGCAGCAACTCCTCGCCGCTGACGTCGGCGGCGCCGGTGAGCAACTGGATCATCAGCCCGTCGCGTTCGATCCACAGCAGCAGGCCCGAGTCGAGGATCGCGGCGGTGCCGCGCAGCGCGACAGCCTGGGAGCGGTCGTGGGCCGCCTGGCGAAGAGTGGCGCACAGCGCCTCGTTCGGTCCCTGCACGGCGGTGACGACGATGTAGCGCTCGGTGGTGGCCCAGTCGCCGGCGGCGATGACCCCCTCGACGCCGGAGCGGACCTGCTGCGCCCACTGGGGCGGCGGGGCGTACTCCACCGCGAAGCCCTTCCCTTCGATGAACTCCGTGACGGGTTCGAACCCCTCCGGGCGGTCGGTGATCTCCACGACGACATCCCCGTCCGGTGAAGCGGACGGGACGGCGCGGGGGTCCGGTTCTGAGCCGGTCGGAGGGCACGGGGCGTCGAGCGCGGCCTGTTGGGGCGCCGCCGGGTCCGTCTGCGGCCAGTCGGAGCCACGCAGGATGAGCGTTCCCGCCGGGCCGGTCACCTCGATCGGGCCGGCGAGCGGTTGGCGGGTGGCGAACGCGAACACGTTGTCGACGACCTCGGTCTGCTGCTCGCCGACGCGGGCGTGGATGTAGCCGTCGGGGACGACACCGGCCAGGCGCGAGCCTGCGGGGCCGCCGGTGGCGAGCAGGACGCCGTGCCGGCCGACGTCCGCGAGACTGCCGCAGGTCCCGGCGACCCACTCGGGCCTTTCGACCTCGAGGAGGCACAGCCGGTCGTCCATGGGTCCGGTCGCGAGACCGCCGAGGCCGACGTAGTAGCGGGCGCCGTCGCGCTCCAGCGCGAGCCGGGCGTCGGCCGGATCCCGCAGGCTCTGACCCGCGCCGTCCCGCGCGACCTCGGGCGGCAGGCCGTCGCGGTCGGTGAGGGGCCGGTCGAGCACCGACAGGGCGACGCCCCATTCCTGCGCCACCGAGAGCGGCGCGAACTCGAGGATCCGCGTCACCACCCCGCCGGTGGCGTGCACGAGGACGTCGGCGAGCCGGCGGGACGGCGCCTCGTCATACGCATGCGCGGCGCTGACCGGCGGCGAGCCCGCCGGACACCGCGGTGGCGTGGGGCGCTCCAGGTCGGTGCACAGCCAGCCGGAACCGTCCTCGCCCAACACGAGTGTCGCGGCGCCGACGACCGTCCAGCCGTCCGTCAATTGCTCCGCCGTCCGCCGTGGCCAGGCCGCGGCCGACGGCCGGTGGGCCACGAGCCGCTCGTAGTCCAGGCGCGTCTGCTGCCGGTCGTCGAAGCAGCGGTCGAAGTCGATGCCGGGACCGGGTCGTCGCCTCGCGTCCTCGCGCGACGGGACCGTGCCGGGGCCGAGGACGCGCACGGTGTCGCCGGCGCGTTCGACCTCATAGCTTCGCAGGCTCGTGGGCGAGGGCCCGAACCGGTAGAGGCCGCGTTCGTCGAACCGGGAGTCGTGCTGGACGTCGAGGAAGGCCCGGGCGGGCGCGCACCAGGCGACGAGCTTCTCCGCCACCAGGGGCCGGTGGGGGCTGGCCGCGTCGAGCACGCTCACGGCGCCGTCCCGGTGGTGGACGACGAACACCGGCGTGCCGTCGGCCAGCATCTCCGGGGTGACGTCGCCGAGCGCCGGCACCGGCAGGGTGGTCGCCGGCGCCGAGTCGAGGAACTGCACGTCGCGCCGCGTCGCGGCGTCCCACACCGCGATCGCGGCGACCGGCAGCGTGACGAGCAGGGCCAGGGTGATCGCGACCCGGCGGCGGCGGGCGAGACCGTCGGCCCGGGCCAGGATGGCGTCGGTGTCGGGCCCGGCGTCGGGCTCGTCGGCGACGCGGGACAGCAGCGCACGCAGGTCAGGCATCGTGGACCTCCTCGAGGTCGCGCAGGCCGCTGCGGTCCCGCAGGGACGCGATCGCCTGGTGGGTGAGCGCCTTGACGGTGCCCTCCCGGCAGCGCATCAGCGCGGCGACCTCGGCGACCGGAAGGTCGCTGTAGTAGCGCAGGATCAGCGCGGTGCGCTGGCGGGGCGGAAGCGCCGCCACGGCCTGGCGCAGAACGAGCCGGTCGGCGATGTCGGCGCCGGCGCCGGCCGCCCGCTGGTCGTCCAGAGCGCGGCGGTTCGCGGTCGATTCGAGCCGCCGGCGGCGCAGGTGGCGGTGCGCGAGGTTGATCGCGATGCGGTGGACGTACGCGCCGGGGGCCGCCATCCGCGACACCTTCGACCAGTCGCGGCAGGCCCGCGCGAGGGCCTCCTGGGCGAGGTCCCGCGCCAGCTCGGCGTCCCCGCAGTAGAGCGTCAGGGCGCCGACCAGCCGGCGGTGCTCGCGGTGGCAGAACGCCACCC
>JACCXR010000283.1 GCA_013696915.1 Euzebyaceae bacterium | reverse complement strand
GGCGTCGACTGGGCGGTCGTGACCGTGCTCGCCGACGACGCCCAGCCGCCGCGGGGACCGCTGCTCGCCCGGCTCGTCGCGGCGATGGAGCTCCGCGGCCGCGAGCCCCCCGCGACCGTGCTCGCCGCCTACCTGCCGCGGTGCGCGACGCTCGGGCGCACGCTCCGCGCCCGGATGATCCCACTCGGCCCTGGCGGCCCGGAGATCACCGGCCGGGCGGTGGACGTGCTGGCCGACGGTGCGTTGGTGCTGTCCAACGACCAGGGGCGGCGCATCGCCGTCCGGCCGCAGCACCTGGCACGCCTCGAATTGGTCAGTGATCCACGGGGGGTCGCTCCGCGACCGCCACCACCGAGGCCAGGAGAATCGCCTCCGACGAGCCTCGGCGATTCCCGGATCACTCCGGACCGCTGACGCCCTCGACCGGCAGGAGCCGGTCCAGTTCCTCCAGCAGGGTCCACCACAGCGCCCAGTCGAGGTGCTCCATCCCCTCGGGCGTCGCGCCCGCCGCGATCGCGTGACGGACGCGCTCCCCCAGCGAGAAGGCCCGGCCCCAACGCCCCTCGCGGTCGAGACCGTCGAGTTCTGCGAGGAGCTCCGCCATCGCCTCGGTCGCCGGCGACGGTTCGAGGCGATCCCCGGCCAGGCGGCCCCGCAGCTCCTCGGCGACCCCGAGCAGCGGCGTCCGTCTGGCTTCGGCGCGCACCAGCTGCAGGGCCGCCGCCAGGCCGGTCTCGGCCTCCGGCGAGAGGCCCTCGCCCGGGTCGGTCCGTGCCGGCTCGACCTCGATGGTCACCGTCCGTGCGGGCAGTGCGCCCAAACCGGCCGCGACCTCGAGCACCAGGTCGATGGTGACGTAGCCGGTGATTGCGTCGCGCACCGCCACCTGGACGGCCTCCGGGTCGAGCTCGAGCGCAGCGACGCGCCGGCGCTCGACGGTGCCCGGCACCCGGCCGCGCTGCTCGGCGCCGATCAGCACGAGCGCGTCCGGCGCCAGGTCCTGCAGCCGCTGTGCGACGGCCACCGCGCCGTAGTGCAGCTCCTCGACGAGCACGCCATGGCCGAGGTCCTCGGCGGCGAGCCGGTCGGCTGCCACGCGCCCGAGGTCGAGGTCGCCCTGGAACAGCTGGCCCACGCCGCCGACCAGCACCGTCATCGCGCTGGGATGGTCAGTCCACGCCGCACGAGCAGGTGTTGACCTCGCGCACCACCGTCCCGTGCCCTGTCGAGACGTGCGTCGTGCACGGCATGCACGGGTCGAAGCTGCGGATGGCCCGAAGCATGTCGATGCTGGTGAACCTCGACGGGTCGGAGAGGTCCTCGATGATCGGCGTGTTCATCACCGCTTCCTCGTAAGGGCCGGGCTGGTCCCACGGATCGCGCGGGGAGGCGTTGATGGTCGACGGCGTGCAGATCTGGTAGTTCGTGAGCTTCCCGCCCTCCATCTCCATGTGGTGGGTGAGCCAGCCGCGCCCCGCGCCCCACCACCCGACGCTGCGCCGTCGCTCGGTCGGCATGTGCTTCTCCAGCTCGTCGGCGGGCACGGCCGCCACCTGCGTGTCGCCCTGCTTCACCATGCGGTACGCCGTCAGCAGCGTGTTGAGCGCCACGAGCTGCGAGAAGACGTAGTGATACGCGCGCCCGCGGTTGCGCTCCAAGGCGTTCCACTGCTCCGGGACGTGCCACTCGACCTCGGCCTCCGGGGTGATGCCCTTCGGGATGCGCATGCGCAGGCTGTGGCCGGTCGCCTCGATGTAGTCGTTCGCGGGAAGCTTCTGCGCCTTGGAGGTCATGAGCAGCCGCGAGTACGCGCCGGCCTCGACGACCTTGCGGTCCCATCGGGGCGTGCAGGCCCAGGTGTACTTCTCCTTCCAGTCCCGCCCGCCGGGTCGCGGCAGCGTGCGCTTGTTCCAGGGGTGGTAGGGACTGATCGGGTTCCCCAGCGGGTCGGTGGCCCACCGGTCGGTGGAGGACTCGTCGTAGTAGGAGTGCTCGACGAACTCCTCCCAGCCGATGTTGATGTCGGTCAGACGCGTCGTGACCAGCTCGCCGTCGATGACCACGCCCGGGGTGGACCAGCGCTTCTGGCCCCACTCGTTGCAGTTGGCATAGGTCGCGTCGTAGGCCTCGTAGTCGTCCCAGTAGCCCGGGTCGATGTGATTGCTCGGGCGGGCACCCACCTGCCGGTACCGCTCGTCGCATTCGTAGAAGAACTCGGGGATGTCGTCCCAGACCGCGAGCATCCGCTGGGCGTAGTCGAAGATCTTGCCGAGGCGCGAGTGGTACTCGTTGAGCGACTGCATCGTGATCGTCGACGACACCCCGCCAGGGACGACGGTCTGGGGATGCGGGAACTTGCCGGCGAGGATCGCGAACATCTCCCGCGACAGTCGCGTGAAGGAGAGCCCCTCCTGGTACAGCTCACCCGTGAGGGGGTTGAGCGCCGTCATCAGGTCGGCCATGGTCTTGAATCCGTGGAGGTCCTCGTTGGGGCACAACCACTTCTCGGCCTTGGGCCACAGCTCCGGGTTGGACTGCCGAACGATCGCCTCGGAGTAGTCCGGGCCGGCGAGCAGGTATAGGTGGAGGGGGTTGTCATACCCCATCTCCGCGGCCTCCTGCAGGTTGCGCACGACCGTGCCCATCGGCGGGGGGCACAGGCCCATCGCCATCTCGATGGCGTAGGCGGAGGCGTGGGCGTGCACGCCGCCGCAGACACCGCATGCCCGGGAGG
>JACCXR010000545.1 GCA_013696915.1 Euzebyaceae bacterium | reverse complement strand
GGGTGGGACCGCCCCGACCGTGACCGACGCCCACTGCGTCCTCGGCCACCTCGGCGAGGGGCAGGCGCTCGGTGGCCTGCGCCTCGACGCCGCTGCGGCTGCCGCAGCGCTGGGGACCCTCCCCGAGGAAGCGGGTGGCGCGGCCGGCGTGCTCACGGTCGTGCGCGCCACCATGGGCCGGGCGCTGCGTCGGGTCACCACCGAGCGCGGCGTCGACCCTGCCGGCCTCGCGTTGGTCGCGTACGGCGGCGCGGGTCCGCTGCACGCGACCGCCATCGGGCGCGACCTCGGGTGCCGGGCGGTGGTGGTCCCGCCGGCGCCAGGGGTGCTGAGCGCGCTCGGCCTGCTGCTCGCCCCGCCCCGATACGAGACGTCGCGCACCGTGATGGCGGCGCCGGGCGATGCCCTGGAACAGCTCTGGCGAACGCTGGAGGACGACGCCCGGACGGAGCTGGCCCGTCAGGGCGTGTCCGGCGACGTGCGGGTGGATCGCCTCGCGGACGCCCGTTACGCCGGCCAGTCCCACGAGCTGCGCCTCGCGGTGAGCGACGGCGGGGACGTCGCTTCGCTGCTGCACGCCGCCCACGCCGACGCCTACGGCTACGCGATGACCGACGAGCCCGTCGAGGTCGTGACCCTGCGTGTGGTCGCGGAGGGAGCGCCGGCGCTGACCGGGCTGCCGAGCGCCTGGGACCAGGGGGACCCGTCGCCCGCCTCCAGTCGCCGCATCGGCGTCGGCGACGGCGAGATCGAGGCACGCGTCATCGACCGGTCGAGCCTCGCGCCCGGCGACGAGGTGGGCGGCCCGGCGCTCGTCGAGCAGCACGACACCACGACGCTGCTGGCGCCCGGCGACGTCGCGCGCATCGACGCCGCACACAACCTCGTCATGACCTGGGCGACCGGCCCGTGAGCGCGCTGTCCCCGGTCGAGTTGGAGGTTGTCCGCCACGCCCTGGCCGGAGTTGCCGAGGAGATGGGCGTCGCGCTGCGGCGCGCCGCATACTCGCCGAACATCAAGGAGCGGGCCGACTGCTCCGCCGCGGTCTTCGACCCCGACGGGCAGATGGTCGCGCAGGCCGAGCACATCCCCGTCCACCTCGGCTCGATGCCGGCCAGCGTCGCCGCCGCCCTCGACGCATTCGGCGAGTTCCCCCCCGGCCTGCAGGTCTGCCTGAACGACCCCTACCGCGGCGGCACCCACCTCCCGGACCTCACGATCGTCGCGGCGGCCCACGGCGACGCCTCCGACGGAGCCGCGCCGCTGCTCGGCTACGTCGCCAACCGGGCCCACCACGCCGACGTCGGCGGGGCCGCGCCCGGCTCGATGCCGGCCGGGGCGACCGACATCGCGATGGAGGGCCTGCGCATCCCGCCGGTCGTGGTCGCCGACGCCGGCGGCCCGCGGCAGGACGTGCTCGACCTCATCGCGGCGAACTCGCGGACGCCGGCCGAGCGGCGCGGCGATTTGCGGGCGCAGTTCGCCGCCAACCACGTCGGCGCCCGCCGGCTGCGCGAGCTGGCCGTGCGGCTCGGTCGGGACGGCCTGGGCCGTGCCATGCGGGCGGTCTGCGACTACAGCGACCAGCGGGTCCGGCGCGCGGTCGGGGAGATCCCCGACGGCACGTACCGGTTCTCCGACCTTCTCGAGGTCGGCGGGGGCACGACCATCGCGGTCACGGTGACCGTGGACGGCGACACCGTCCGGGCGGACTTCGCCGGCACCGATCCGCAGGTGGCGTGCAATATGAACGCCGTCGAGGCCGTGACGCTGTCCGCGGCGATGTTCGTCTTCCGCATGCTCACCGACCCGGGCGCGCCTCCCAACGCCGGCTGCTACCGGGCGCTTGAGGTCGTCGCGCCGGAGGGCAGCGTCGTCGCCGCGACGTTCCCAGCACCGACGGCCGCCGGCAACGTCGAGACCAGCCAGCGGATCGTCGACGTGCTGCTCGGCGCGTTCGCGCAGGCGCTGCCCGACCGCGTCCCCGCGGCGGGCCAGGGCACGATGAACAACCTGCTCATCGGGTGCGCCGGCCCAAGCGCCTTCAGCTACTACGAGACGCTCGGGGGCGGGGAGGGCGGGACGCCGCACCGTGCCGGCATGTCCGGCGTCCACACCGGCATGACGAACACCCGGAACACGCCGGCCGAGGCGTTGGAGCTCGCGTACCCGCTGCGGGTCTGGCGCTACGAGCTGCGTGAGGGTTCGGGCGGCGAAGGCCTGCATCCCGGCGGGGAGGGGCTCGTGCG
>JACCXR010000446.1 GCA_013696915.1 Euzebyaceae bacterium | reverse complement strand
CGCCCGGACCCACCGGCCGCCAGCCGCGGCGGAGGCAGCGCGCCGCCGCCCGCGGCGAACGGCATGGTCTGCCCGCAGGACCAGCCCCGCTCCTTCAGCGACACCTGGGGCGCCCCGCGCAGCGGCGGCCGCTCGCACAAGGGCACCGACATCTTCGGCACCCGCGGCGGCAACGTCTTCGCGATCACGGGCGGCGTCGTCCAGACGACCAAGACGGGCGCCACCTCCGGACTGTTCCTCAGCCTCGCGGGCGACGACGGCAGCGCCTACTGGTACATGCACCTGCAGGACTTCGTCGCTTCGCCGGGGCAGCGCGTGTCCGCGGGCGAGCTGATCGCGCACAACGGCGACACCGGCAACGCGCGCGGGACCAGCCCCCACATCCACTTCGAGTACCACCCGGGCGGCGGCGGGGCGGTCAACCCGTACCCCCTCCTGCGGCAGGTCTGCGGCTAGGCTCACGCAACGTGGCCCAGGCTCTGGCGGCACGGGCAGGAGCGGCGTGAGCGTGAGCATGGGAGCAGCCGAGGTCGACCTGGCCGAGCCGGCCCTCACGCGGCTGGAGGAGCTCTACCGGGGCTTCGTCGCCAACCTGCCGCTGATCGTGGTCGCGCTGGTGATCGGCCTGATCGGGATCGCGCTCGGGTGGCTGCTCGCGGCCGCCGTCCGGCGGGGCCTGTCGCGGACGTCCGCGGACTCGATGGCGGTCGGGATCGCCGGCCGCATCGTGCGGCTGGCCGTCGTCATCGGTGCGGCGCTGTTCGCGCTCTCGGTCGCCGGCGTGGAGGTCGGCGCGGCGCTCGCCGGGCTCGGCATCGCCGGCCTGGCGGTCGCCCTCGCGCTCCAGGGGATCCTGGAGAACTTCATCGCCGGGATCATCCTGCTCATCCGCAAACCGTTCCGGGTCGGGGACCAGGTCCGCACGAACGAGTTCGAGGGCACCGTCACCGACCTGGACCTGCGCGTCACCAAGCTGCTCGACTACGACGGCGAGCTCGTGCTCATCCCCAACACCCTGGTGTACACGAGCCCGCTGGTCAACCTGACCCGCCGCGGCGCCCGGCGCACCCGGGTCGTCGTCGGCGTCGACTACCGCGACGACCACGACGCCTCCCGGGAGGTGATCCGGGCGGCGGTCGCCGCGGTGGAGGGCGTGCTCGCGGAGCCGGCGCCGGAGGTCCTGCTCATGGAGCTGGGCGAGTCAAGCGTCAACTTCGAGGTGCGGTACTGGACGCTGCCGGACATCCGCAGCGTCCGCCACACACAGGACCGGGTGCTCGGCGAAGCGAAGCGCGCGATCGCGGACGCCGGCATGACCATCCCCTGGCCGATCCGGACGCTCGTCCTCGATGCGCCGCTGCGCATCGAGCGGGACTAGACGCCGTGCCGCGCGTCACGCATCGCCTGCTCCTCGCGGTCGTCGCTGCGATCGGCGTCTGCGCGGTGGCCGGGATGGCGCTGCTGTGGCCGCGGGCGCCCGTAGCCCCGGTCGCCCCGGAGACCGAGGTCCAGACCACCGAGCTGCTCGACGCGACGCTGCTCGCCGTCGAGACGGTCGAGGGGGCCGACGTGACCGGCCTCCTTCCGGGGGCGACGGAGGTGGCGATCAGCGCCAGGATCGACGGCACCGACGACCTCGTCACGTTCGTCACGAGTGACGAGACCGGCGACACGTACCGGGCGGGTCAGCGGGTGCGGCTGGCGGCCATCGCGTCCGAGGGCCAGCCCACGACCTACTACGTGAGCGACTTCCGGCGGGAGGCTCCGCTCGCGGTGCTCGCCCTGCTGTTCGTGGCCGCGGTGGTGGCCTTCGGCCGTGGGCAGGGGGTGCGCGCCCTGGTGGGCCTGGCACTGACCTTCGCCGTCATCGTCGGCTTCATGGTCCCGGCCCTGCTCGCCGAGCGGAACCCGGTCCCGGTGGCCATCGTGGGGTCGCTCGCGATCATGGTCGTCACCCTCTACCTCTCCCACGGGCTGTCGCGGAAGACGACCGCGGCGGTGGTCGGGACGGCCGTCGCGCTGCTGTTGACCGGCGCGCTCGCGGTGGCGTTCGTGTCGGCCGCGTCGATCACCGGCTTCACCAGCGAGGACGCACGGCTGGCCAACCTCCAGGTCGGCGGGCTGAGCCTGCGAGGACTGCTGCTGGCCGGCATCATCGTCGGGGGGCTCGGCGTCCTCGACGACGTCACGATGTCGCAGTCCTCGATCGTCTTCGAGCTCTACCGCGCGAACCCGCGGCTGGGGTTCTCGGCACTGCTCCGCGGGGCGCTCACCGTCGGGCGCGACCACATCGCCGCGACCGTCAACACGCTGTTCCTCGCGTACGCCGGCGCGTCGCTGCCGCTGCTCATCCTGTTCTCGACCGGGGTCGACCCCGCGGGGACGATCCTGACGTCGGAGATCGTGGCCGTCGAGGTGGTCCGCACGCTGGTGGGGTCGATCGGGCTGATCGCGGCTGTCCCGCTGACGACGGTCCTGGCCGCGGCGCTCGCCGTGGGCGAGCCGCGGGAGGCGGTCGCCGCCGGTCGCGGCGGCCACACCCACGTCGCTTCGTCTCCACCTCCACCAGAGGTCGAGGCTGTTGGCCCGGAG
>JACCXR010000444.1 GCA_013696915.1 Euzebyaceae bacterium | reverse complement strand
GGCCAGGCCCGCGTGGATCAGCCCGCGGTTGGTCAGCGGGATGACCTTCGGCTCGGCGGTCGTGCCCGAAGTCGCGAGGAGGACCACCGGCGCGTTCTCGCAGACCTCCAGGGCGGGGTCGTCGGCTGCCGACGCCGGGTCCAGCGACACGTCGTCGGGCGCGGTAACCAGCCGCACGCGCGGAGCGGCGGCGCGCATGCGGTCGAGATGGGACGCGTCGGCGACGCACACCGCCGGCTGGACCGCGGCGAGCTGGCGAGCCCACTGGACCGCGGGCAGGGCCGTGTTCAGCAGCAGCGCGCTGCACCCGACGCGGCTGGCGACGAACGGGACCGCCGAGAGCAGGGCGTCGTGGGACAGCGCGACGGCGACGCGGTCCCCCGGACGGACCCCTGCGTCGCGCAACCCGGCGGCCGCCGCGGTCACCGCGGCGTCGAACTCCGAGTAGCGGAAGACCCCGGCCGGGGCCTCGAGGGCGGGCCGATCGGGCCACCGCTGAGCCGCCCGCCGCAGCAGCCCGTCGAGGGTGAGCGGTCGGCGGGCGTAGACGCTCACCGCTCCGCCGACGCCCGGGACGTCGACGAGTGGGCCGTACTCGTCGACCGTCCTCCCGCCGCCGTGGGCGGCTACGGCCGGTCGCCCGCCAGCCGCCACGCCACCGGCAGCACGGCCGCGGCGAGCACCGCCTTCAGCGCGTCGCCGACGAGAAACGGCAGCAGTCCCAGACGGACCGCCTCAGGCAGGCCGAAACCGCCCGCGGCAGCGAGCCAGGGCACGCCCACGAGGTAGATCACCGCCGAGCCCAGGGCGAACGCCGCCGCCGTGCCCCACGGCGTTCCGTCCCACCCCCGGCGCGCGCACCAGCCCACCAGCGCCGCGGCGAGGACGAACCCGACGGGGTAGCCGCCCGTCGCGCCGGCCAGGAAGGCCACCCCGCTGCCGCCGCCCGTGAAGAACGGCAGGCCGAACGCTCCCAGCGCCACGTACAGCGCCTGCCCCGCGGCCCCTCGGAACGGCCCCAGGGCCGCCCCGGTCACGAGCACCGCGAACGTCGCCCCCGTGATCGACGCCGGCGAGAACCCGAGGGGGATCACCAGCCGCGAGGCCGCCGCCGTCAACAGCGCGGCGCCGACGACCATGGCCACGTCGCGTACGGCGCTCCGGGGGAGCGTGTCCGCGAGGACCGCTCGGACACCAGCAGTTGGCACAGCTACCGACATGGTCATCCTCTCCGCCCGACACCATGGGAACCTTGGGCAGCCTACCGGGTCCAGACAAGGCGTTGTCATGCCGCCGGGTCTTGGGGTGGAGAGCGCGTGTGCGGATGACCGTCGTCACCGCCGGCGGGGAGCTCCCGGGCTTGGTGGCCCGACCGTCGACGGCGGCCCGCGGCGTCGTCACGGGGGCGGGGACAGCCTGTGAGCGGGGATGGTCTGCCTGCTCTGGCTGGGGCTCGACCAGGCCAGTCCCGCGACCGCGCGCCCGCCGTTCTCGTAGTAGTCGAGGCGCAGGTCGTACCGGAGGCCGGCCCGCAGCGTGATCGTGCCGCTGCGCTCACGGCGGGCGTGGTCGCTGTAGTCGCCGACGATCAGCCTGCCGTTCACCCACAGCCGCACCCCGTCGTCGCTGGTGGTGGTGAAGCGGTAGGTCTCGGAGTAGCGGGGCCGCACCCGGCCGGTCCAGCGGACGGAGAACGTGTCGGCGCCGATGCCCCACGCCGGGGAGCCGGTCCCCCAGTCGAAGCCGACGGTGGGGTCGATCCGGGTCAGCGCGCTGGCTGTGAAGTCGCGGCTGTCGAAGTACTCGGCGCGCAAGCCCGTGCCGACCCGCACGAACACCGCCGTGTACGTGGCGGCGGCGGCTGGTGTGGTGATCGCATGGGTGGCGGGACCGCCGTCGGACCACCGCGAGAAGGCCATCCCGCGACCGGCGGCGTCGGTCTGCGCCGGGGCGCCGACGTTCAGCCGGTAGCCCGCCCACGACACCAGCCTCGCCGGCCCCGTGACCGCGGTGCCGTTGACCGCCAGCCGCAGGCCGGGCGGCTGGGTGGCGAGGGTCACGTCGACGCGGCGGGGGAGGAGGTCCCGGACGATCGCGGTCGAGCTGCCGGCGCTGTCGGTGGCTGTCAGCCGGAGACGGAGGAAGCTGTTCTTCGTGGCCGCGAGGTCTTCGGGGGCGGGAGCCGTGAACGTCACGACGTCGCCGGCCGTGGCGGGCACGAAGGGGTGGGTGTGGCCGGCGTGGTGCAGGGTCACCGTCCACGACAGGCGGTCGCCGGCCAGCCGGCCGTCCTCGGCGTCGGTCGCGGTGCCGCGCAGGGTGACGGTCCGGCCGACGCGGAACCGGTCGCTGCGGGACGGTGAGGTGATGGCGGGCGACGGTGGGGTGTTGCCCGCTTCGATCTGCACGGTCACCGCGTCGGAGACCGCGCCCCGGGGGTCGCGTACCCGCAGCGCGGCGGTGAAGGACCCTGCGATTCCGTAGGTGTACGACGTCTGAGCGCTCGTCGTCTGGCGGGTCACGCCGTCGCCGAAGCTCCACAGGTAGGTCAGCCTTCCGCCCTCCGGGTCGCGGCTGCCCCCGGCGTCGAACTCGACGTCCAAGGGCGGCGCCCCCGACCTCGGTGACGCGGACACCGCGGCGGCGGGCGGGCGGTTGCGGGTGTGGGCGATCCGTCGGACCTCGCCGCCGCCGGCGTAGGTCGTGTAGTACAGCGCCTGCGTGCCGCCGTACGGGCCGAAGGCCATGTGGACGGCGCTGCTGGCGCCGAGGCCCGTCACGAACGGCGTGCGGGTCCAGCCGCCGCCCGCGGCTGGGCGCAGGGAGAAGATCGTCCCGCACACGTAGTCGGCGAACAGGTAGTCGTCGTCGAACTCCGACGGCCAGACGCCGTCCGGAACGAACGCGCCGCCGGTGATGGACCTGCAACCGGTGTCGCGGCCGTAGACGTGGATCGGGTTCGTCAGGCCCGCCGGCGGGCTGCCGCAGTCACTCGTCGATCCGTTCGCGCACCGCCCCTCCCGCAGGTTCCAGCCATAGTCCGCGCCCGAGCGGCCGAGGTTGATCTCCTCCCAGAGGTTCTGCCCCACGTCGTTGACGAAGAACCGGGTGCCCGCGGCGTCCGGGTCGAACGCGAAGCGGAAGGGGTTGCGCAGACCCGACGCGAACGTCTCCTGGCAGTGCCTGCCGGGGGTGGTGCGGCCGCGCGTGCTGCAGCGGGCGCTGTCGGATCCCCGGTGGGGATTGTCGGCGGGGATCCCGCCGTCCCGCGTCACCCGCAGGACCTTGCCGATCAGGACATGGGTGTCGCGGGCGGCGTCGTTGGCGCCCGCGCAGCTGCCCAGGTCGGCGTAGTCGCAGCCGCCGTCGCCGACGGTCACGTAGAGATGGCCGTCCCTGCCGAAGCGGAGGTCGCCGGCGTTGTGGTTGCCGGCGGGTGAGGGAATCTCGTCGATCAGCACGCGCTCGGTCGACGGGTCCACGCTGTTCGCGTCCGTGAGGACGAACCTCGAGACGCGGTTGTGCGGATCCGTGGAGGGGGTCTTCGTCGAGCACGAGCCGTGGGCGTTGAAGGTGTAGTACAGGAAGATCGAGCGGTTGGATGCGAACGCGGGGTCGACCGCGACGCCCAGCAGCCCGCGTTCGGAGTTCGTGCAGACCCGGCCCCCGAGGCTCAGCGCCGGCGTGCCCAGCAGCACGCCGTTGCGAACGACGCGCAGCTGCCCCTCCTGGGTCGTGACGAGCATCCGTCCGTCGGGGGTGAACGCCAGGGCCGTCGGCGCGCCCACCGAGGCCACGACGGAGTCCGAGAAGCCCGGCGGCAGCGCCGCGGCGTCGGCATGGCGTGACGCCGGCAGCAGCGCCGCCAGCACGGCCAGGACGACGGCCGCCCTCAAGGCCGGCACGGCGCCACTTCCCCGGGGCGGCAGCACGGCTGCGGCGAGGCCGGCAACGGGGGGACTGCGGCCATGGCTCTCTTCCCGGACCGAGCGGCGGCGCCGAACCCCAAGGGAGCAGAGCCATCTGTCTCGCCGAGGGTGACCGACTCCGGGCCCGAGGGCAAGGGCCACCGCCTGTACGCTCGCCGGCGTCGGGAGCAGGCGGCGCTAGGGTGCGTGGACCCGACGAGTCCTCGAGGAGGACCCCGAATGAGAGTCCTTGTCGCCGACGCCGTCTCCGACGCGGGCGTCGCGGCGCTCGCCGAACACTTCGACGTCGACGTCCGCACCGGATTGACCAGGCCCGAGCTCCTCGACGTCATCCCGCTCTACGACGGGGTGGTCGTGCGCTCGGCGACGACGCTGGACGCGGGGGTGCTCGCGGCGGGGACCCGGCTGAAGGTCATCGCCCGCGCGGGCATCGGGCTGGACAACGTCGACCTGGCGGCGGCCACCGCACGCGGGGTGCTGGTCTGCAACGCCCCCCAGTCCAACGTGATCAGCGCCGCGGAGCACACCGTCGCGCTCATGCTCGCCCTGGCGCGCAACGTGCCGCAGGCGGACCGCAGCCTGCGGGAGGGACAGTGGCGCCGGTCCGAGTTCGAGGGCATGGAGCTCCACGGCAAGATCCTCGGCGTCCTCGGCCTCGGACGTGTGGGCACCCTGGTGGCCCAGCGCTGCAGCGCGTTCGGGATGCCTCTGGTCGCCTACGACCCGTACGTAACCGCCGAGCGCGCCGCCCGGCTGGGCGTCGAGCTCGCCGCCACGGTGCCCGCCCTCTGCGCCCAGGCCGACGTGCTGACGGTCCACCTGCCCAAGACCGCCGAGACCGTCGGCATCGTCGGCCTGCCCGAACTGCGGTCGATGAAGGCCGGCGCGCGCGTGATCAACACCGCACGCGGGGGGATCGTCGACGAGGACGCGCTGTACACGGCTGTGTCCGAGGGCTGGATCGCGGGCGCGGCCCTCGACGTCTACTCCACCGAGCCGATGACCGACTCGAAGATCTTCGCGCTCGACAACGTGGTCGTGACACCGCACCTCGGCGCCTCGACCAGCGAGGCGCAGGACAAGGCCGGTACGATGGCCGCCGAGTCGGTGGTGCTGGCCCTCCAGGGCGAGTTCGTCCCCTCGGCGGTCAACGTCCAGATCGCCGCCGCGGTGGGCGAGCAGGTCAGGCCGTTCCTGCCGCTGGTGGAGAAGCTGGGCCGGCTGTTCACGGCGCTCAACGCCTCGCAGCGGCGCGCCGGCTCCGCCAGTGCTGCCCCCCTGACCGTGGAGTACGTCGGCAGGATCGCCGAGGAGGACACCCAGGCGTTGACCCTGTCCGCGCTCAAGGGGCTCCTCCGCGACGTGGTGCACGAGCCGGTGACGTTCGTTAACGCGCCGCTGCTGGCCGAGGAGCGGGGCGTGACCCTGTCGACGCTGGCGAGCCCCGCCGCCCGCGATTACGTGTCGCTGGTGCGCGTGACCGACGGCAGCTTCGGGGTGGCCGGCACGCTCGCTGGCCCGGGCAACCGCCACCGGCTGGTCGAGGTGTGGGGCTACGACGTGGACATGGAACCAGCGGACCACATGGTGTTCTTCCGCTACGTGGACCGACCGGGTGTCATCGGCGTCATCGGCACGAAGCTCGGAGCGGCCGGTGTCAACATCGCCGGCATGCAGGTCGGCCGGCGCGAGGCCGGTGGCGAGCAGGTCGTCGCCCTGAGCGTCGACAGCCCCGCCCCCGCCGAGGTCGTGGGGGACATCGCCGCGAGCATCGGCGCCAGCGCCGCGCAGGCCGTCGACCTGACGTGACCTCCGCGGGGCTGGTCGCCGGAACGACTCCGGGCGGCCCCGCGGTGTCCGCGGCCGTCAGAGGTACGGTTCCAGCGTGCAAGAGGAGAACGTCGTGGATGGTCAGACGTCTGACCAGCAGACGGCCGCGCCGGCCGTTCTGTTCCGTGTCGGCCTGGTGGTCGCGGCGGGGACCGCCGCGGTCAACCTGGCCGTGCTGTGGCTGGCCGGTGCCGCGTTCGACCTCGACGGGGAGTTCTCGTCCCTGGAGCCGCGAGCCGTCGGCGTCACCACCGTCGTGTCGCTGCTGGCTGGGACCGCCGTCCTCGGGCTCCTGCAGCGCCGCAGCCGGCGGCCGGTGCGGACCTTCCGGGCGCTCGCGGGGGCGGTCACCGTCCTGTCGCTCGGCGGGCCGCTGTTCGTCGCAACCGCCGACCCGCCCGACGGGCCCCGGTTCGCCGCAGGAGCGACGGCCGCAGTCCTGACCGTGATGCACGTCGTCGCGTGCGCCGCCGCGGTCGGACCGCTCGTGGCTCTCGCCCTCCCAGACGACGGCCGCCGACGTTGAGCCCCGGACTGCCGCCCGTGCCACTCGAGGACTGGGAGCCGACCAAGCAGACCCTCCACCTGTACTGCCAGATCCTGGGGAAGCTGCGCATGGCTCACACGGCGCCGCGAAACCACTGGTGGCACGTGCCGCTCTACATCTCCACCCGAGGGCTGACGACCGGGCCGATGCACCTTGCCGGCATCGACTTCGATGTCGAGCTCGACGTCGTAGGCCACGCCGCGGTCGCCCGCAACCACCTCGGGGACGCCACTCGGGTCGACCTGCGCGACGGCCTGGCGGTCGCCGAGTTCTGGACCGGGCTGCATGCGGCGCTCGACGGCATCGGCGTTCGCCCCGAGATCAACCCGAGGCCGTTCGACCTCCCCGTCGCGACGCCGTTCCCGCAGGACACGGAGCATGCCGCCTACGACGCCGCGGCGGTCGAGCGGTGGTGGACGGTGCTGCGCTGGAGCCGCGGCGTCTTCGAGGAGTTCGCCGGCTGGTCGAACGGCAAGTCGAGCCCCGTCCACCTGTTCTGGCACAGCTTCGACCTGGCCGTCACCCGCTTCTCCGGTCGCCGCGCCCCCACCAGTCCCGGAGCTGACCCCGTCACCGCTGAGGCGTACTCGCACGAGGTGATCAGCTTCGGCCTGTGGCCGGGTGACCACCGCGTGCCGTTTCCCGCCTACTACTCCTACGCCGCGCCGGAACCCGAGGGTCTTGCGGACGAGCCACTGCAGCCCGCCGCGGCCGGCTGGCACGGCGAGGCTGGTCAGCACATGGCGAGGCTGCCCTACGAGGACTGCAGGACGGCGGCATCACCGAAGGAGGCTCTCCTGGCCTTCCTGCAGAGCGCCTACGAGGCCGGAGCCCGCCGCGCTCACTGGGACACCGCTGACCTTGCGACCAGCTGGAGCCCGCTGCCGCCCCACGGGGGTCCGACGGGGCCGGAGGACGCCTGGGCGACGGCGATCACCTGTTAGGCTGGAGCAACTATGGCAACACGTGTTGGCGCCGAGCCGGAGGCGGTCGGCCGGGAGCCTCGGGACCCGTGAGGGGCCGCGGCAGTCGCAACGGCTCCGCGAACGGTTACCGCA
>JACCXR010000372.1 GCA_013696915.1 Euzebyaceae bacterium | reverse complement strand
GCGGGGTGTCGTCGTACCCGACGACGGAGACGTCCCCGGGCACGTCGAGGCCGCGCTCGCGGGCGGCCCTGACGGCGCCGAGCGCCCTCAGGTCCTGCCGATCAGCACCGCCGTGATCCCCGGCAGGTGCCGCCGTGGTCCCGCCGGGAAGCAGAGGCGGACGTTCCCGAGGCTCGCCAGGTGCCGCACGCCGCTCTCCGCCGGCAGCGCTCTCGTCGGGGGAGATGAAGGACGCGTCGAGCCCGTCGACGTCGCCGTTCACGAAGGCGACGGGCATGCCGTCGTCGACCCTCCGGTGGTAGGGCTCGTGATCCGGGCTCGTGTCGGCGTGCGACCCGACGATGAGCCCCACCAGGTCGCGGGCTGCCGTGTAGCGGAGGCCGAAAGCCTTGCTAGATTGCCTCCCAGCGGCCCTCCGATCGCCGTCGTTGGTCACATGCCGAGGACAGCGCTGGGGGCCGCGCCGCTCGTGCCTGCAAGTTCTTTCACCGGAAGGGAGCCGTCCCATGCTTTCCAGGCTGAGGATGTCGGCGCTGTTGGGAATCCTGGTCCTCGTCTTGGCCGCCTGCGGCGACGGCGGTGGGGCGGCGACGGAGACGTCGACGGAGACGTCGGGGGAGACCGCGCCCGCCGCGACGACCACCGCGACCGACGAGCCGGCTGCCACCGACACCGCGAGCCCGACCGGCACCGCGACCGCGACCGCGACCGAGACGGCGGAGCCGACCGAGGGCGGGACCGGGACGCCGACCGAGGAGGCGGTCACCCGCGCCGAGGGCGACCTCGTCATCTGGGCGGACGACACCCGCGTGGCCGCGCTCCAGCCGTTCGCCGACTCCTTCGGCGAGGAGAATGGCGTCACCGTCACGCTGCAGGAGCTCGCCTTCGAACAGATCCGCGACCAGATGCAGGTCGCCGCCCCGGCCGGTGAGGGTCCGGACATTATCGTGGGCGCGCACGACTGGCTCGGCCAGCTCGTGACGAACGGGGTCGTCGCACCGGTCGAGGTGCCCAACCCCGACGACTTCCAGGACGTCGCGATCGAGGCCTTCACCTACGAGGGGCAGCTCTACGGCCTGCCGTACGCGATCGAGAACATCGCGCTGGTCCGCAACACCGACCTCGTCCCCGAGGCCCCGGCGACGTTCGAGGAGCTCGAACAGACGGCGCTGGAGCTCCAGGAGTCGGGTGAGGTCGAACTGGGCCTGGCGATCCAGGCGGACGCCCCCGACCCCTACCACAACTACCCGCTGTTCACGGCGCTCGGGGGCTACGTCTTCGGCCAAAACCCCGACGGGACGTACGACCCGGAAGACATCGGCATCGACAGCGAGGGGGGCCTCGCCGCGGCCGGGAAGTTCCGCGAGTGGGTCGACTCGGGCCTGATCAACCCCGACGTCACCTACGACGTCATGGTCGACAGCTTCGGCTCCGGCAACGCCGCGTTCGCGATCACCGGTCCGTGGGCGGTCTCCCAGGAGGACCCGCCGGGCTTCCAGGCCCAGGGCGTCCCCTACGAGGTCTCGGCGATCCCGCCGGTCGAGGGCGGCACACCGCAGCCCTTCGTCGGCGTGCAGGGCTTCATGGTGTCGGCGTTCGCCGAGAACGGCCTGCTCGCGCAAACCTTCCTGTCCGACTACATGAGCACCGAGGAGGCGCAGCTGGCGCTCTTCGAGGCCGGCGGGCGTCCGCCGGCGCTCGTGAGCGCCTTCGAGCAGGTGCAGGACGACCCGGACGTCGCCGGATTCGGTGCGAGCGGGGCCGAGGGTGTCCCGCTGCCGGCCATCCCCGAGATGGGCTCGGTCTGGAGCGCCTGGACCGACGCCTACGGCCTCATCTACCAGGGTCAGGGCGATCCGGCCGAGAACTTCACGAACGCCGCAGAGCAGATCCGGACCCTCATCGCAGAGGGATGAGCACCGCCCAGGCGCCGGAGCGGGACCGCGGGGGCACTCCCCCGCGGTCCCCGCGCCCGGGTGGCGGCCGTCTCGGGGGTCTGGCCGCCGGCGGGAGTCCCGCGGGACTGGTCCTCAAGCTCGTCCTGTTGGCCGCGGTCAACGGCTACGCCCTCGTCCTCCTGCCCGCGCTGATCGGAGCCCGCGCGTGGCTGGGCCTGGCGTTCCTGGTCGCCGCGACGCTCGCCATCGACTGGGTCTACCTCAGCCGCAAGCGCATCCCCCTGAAGTACCTGCTCCCCGGCACGCTGTTCCTGCTCGCCTTCCAGATGTATCCGGTGCTGTACACGGGCTACATCGCCTTCACGAACTACGGGACTGGCAACATCCTCACCAAGGAGCAGGCGGTCACGAGGATCGAGACGGACTCGATCACCGTGCCGCCCGACGCCACCCGCTACGCGGTCGTGCCAATGGCCGCCGGCGGCGACGGTGAGCTCGCCCTGCTCCTGACCGACGAGGAGGGCAACGTCTTCCTCGGGGCCCCCGACGGGCTCTCGCCGGTCGAGGAGGCCGGGGAGATCCGCACCGAGGGCGAGCAGATCGTCGGAGTCGGCGACTACGAGCGCCTGAACCTCGGCCAGGCCCAGGACCGCCAGCAGGAGTTGCAGGACTTCCGGGTCCCCACCGAGGACGGCGAGGTCAGGCTCCAGACCTTCACGACCGCGGCTCGGGCGGAGGCCCTGCGGCAGTACGACCCCGAGACCGACACGCTCGTCGACCTGGCGAGCGGCGAGGTCTACACCCCGGCCGGCGGCTTCTTCGTCAACGAGGCCGGCGAGGCGCTGTCCCCCGGCTGGCGCGTCGTCGTCGGCCCCGACAACTTCCTGCGGGCGGTGACGTCCCCGCTGATCCGCGGCCCGTTCGTCCGCGTGTTCGTGTGGACCTACGTCTTCGCCCTGGGCACCGTCGCGCTGACGTTCGGCCTGGGGCTGGGGCTGGCGATCGCGCTGAACCACCCCGACCTGGCGGGCAAGAGGATCTACCGCAGCCTGCTGGTCGTGCCGTACGCCCTGCCGAGCTTCCTGACCGCCCTCATCTGGGCCGGGATGCTGAATCAGCAGTTCGGCGTGGTGAACCGCATGCTCGGCGCGTCGATCCCCTGGCTCGTGGACCCGACCATGGCGAAGGTGTCGATCCTGCTCGTGAACATGTGGCTCGGCTTCCCGTACATGTTCCTCGTCACCACCGGGGCCCTCCAGGCCATCCCCGGCGAGGTGAAGGAAGCCGCCGCGGTCGACGGGGCGTCAGCGTTCGCCGCCTTCCGGCGGGTGACCCTGCCGCTCCTGCTCGTGGCCGTTTCCCCGCTGCTGATCGCGTCCTTCGCGTTCAACTTCAACAACTTCAACACGATCTACTTCGTCACCCAGGGCGGGCCGCCGATCGTTGGGGCACGGACGCCCGCTGGCCATTCAGACATCCTCATCTCCTACGTCTACCGGATCGCGTTCGAGAGCGGCCGCGGCGCCGACTACGGGTTCGCGGCGGCGATCTCCGTGCTGATCTTCATCATGGTCGCCGGCATCTCGGCCTTCAGTTTCAGGTACACCCGCTCGCTCGAGGAGCTCAACTGATGGCCGCGGAACCCGGGGCACTGCAAGGCGCCGGCGCGAGCAGCGTCGGCCGGTCGGCCGCGGACGTCCGCGTCGCCGCCGGTCGCAGCGACCGCGGGCGGTGGTGGCGGGAGGTCGGCTGGCGCCACGTCGTCGGGGTGGCCGCCGTGGTCTTCGCGCTGTTCCCGGTGGTCTGGGTGTTCTCGGCCTCGATCAACTCGACGGGCACCCTCGCCGGCCAGCGGCTCTTCCCGGCGAACCCGACGCTGGACAACTACCGGAGCGTGCTCGGCCAGACGTCGTTCCTGCGCTGGTTCGGCAACTCGATGATCGTCGCCGGCGTCACCTCGGTGGCCGCGGTCTTCCTGTGCGCACTCGCCGCCTACGCCTTCTCGCGCATGCGGTTCCGCGGGCGGCGAGCAGGACTCCTGGCACTCCTGCTCGTGCAGATGTTCCCCCAGCTGCTCGCGGTGGTGGCGATCTTCCTGCTGATGGTGCGGATCGCGGGGATCACCCCCGCCATCGGGCTCGGCACGAAGGAGGGCCTGATCCTCGTCTACCTCGGCGGTGCACTTGGTGTGACCACGTGGCTGATGAAGGGCTTCTTCGACACGATCCCGTCCGAGCTCGACGAGTCCGCCAGGGTCGACGGCGCGACCCACGCCCAGATTTACTTCCGCATCATCCTGCCGCTCGTGGCGCCGATCCTCGCCGTCATCGGGCTGCTCGCGTTCATTGCGGCGATCAACGAGTTCATCATCGCCCAGGCAGTGGTCGGGGGGAGCGAGGAGAACTGGACGATGGCCATCGGCCTCTTCCGGTTCATCAACGAACGCTACGGGTCGCGGTGGGGCCCGTTCTCGG
>JACCXR010000351.1 GCA_013696915.1 Euzebyaceae bacterium | reverse complement strand
CCCGGCCGGCGCCGGCAACGGCGCCGCCCACGATCCGGCCGGCGCCGGCAACGGTGCCAGCGACGCCAACGGCATGAGCCCGCGCCTCGCCGCCGCGGTCGAGGCCGCCGGCCCGGGGGCCCAGGTGGCGCGCCGGTGATCGCGCTGCTGCGCGGCACGGTCGTCACGAGCACGCTCGGCGAGGTCGTCCTCGACGTCCACGGCGTCGGCTACCGGGTCCGCGTCCCCGCGGGCTCCGCGGTCGGCGCCCCCGGGCGGGAGGTCACGCTCCACACCTTCCTGGCCGTGCGGGAGGACGCCCTCGACCTCTACGGCTTCCCCGACCCCGCGGCGCGGGGGCTGTTCGAGGTCCTGCTGTCGGTCACCGGCGTCGGGCCCAAGCTCGCGCTGGCCGCGCTCGGCACGCTCGGTGCCGACGGGCTGCGGCGCGCCATGGTCACCGAGGACGTGCAGGCGCTGACGGTCATCCCGGGCGTCGGCCGCAAGGGCGCCCAGCGCATGATCCTGGAGCTGCGCTCCAAACTCGGGTCCGGGACCGTGGACGGCATCCCCGGCGACGGCGCGGCGCCGGGCGGGGCCATGGACGCCCGCGGCGAGGTCCGCCAGGCCCTCGTGGCGCTGGGTTACGCTACCGCCGAGGTGACCAAGACCGTCGACGCCCTGCCGGACGATCCCGACGCCGCCCCGGAGCAGCTCCTCCGCGAGGCTCTGCGCGCGCTGGGCAAGCGGTGACCGACGA
This sequence comes from Euzebyaceae bacterium, assembly GCA_013696915.1. Lineage (GTDB taxonomy): Bacteria > Actinomycetota > Nitriliruptoria > Euzebyales > Egibacteraceae > JACCXR01. The sequence continues at coordinate 7,603 of JACCXR010000351.1, read as the reverse complement.
CGTCCTCGCCACCAGCGAGGTCGCGGGCGACGGTGAGCTCGACGCCTCCCTGCGCCCGCGCCGGCTCGAGGAGTTCATCGGCCAGGCCAGGGTCAAGGAGCAGCTGTCCCTCGTCCTCGACGGGGCCAAGGGCCGCGGCGCGCCCTCCGACCACCTGCTGTTCTCCGGACCTCCGGGGCTCGGCAAGACCAGCCTCGCCGGGATCGTCGCCGCCGAGATGGACGCCGACCTGCGGACCACCAGCGGACCGGCCCTCGAGCGACCGGGTGACCTCGCGGCGATCCTGACCAACCTCGAGGCCGGCGACGTCCTCTTCGTCGACGAGATCCACCGGCTGCCCCGGCCCGTCGAGGAGATCCTCTATCCGGCGATGGAGGACTTCAGCCTCGACATCGTCGTCGGGAAGGGCCCCGGGGCCAAGGCGCTGCGCCTGCCGCTGCCGGCGTTCACGCTGGTCGGCGCCACCACGCGGACCGGCCTCATCACCTCGCCGCTGCGCGACCGCTTCGGGTTCGCCGCACGGCTCGACTTCTACGACGCCGGGGAACTCGTCGGCATCCTCGTCCGCAGCGCCCGCATCCTCGGCGTCGCCTTGGACACCGACGGCGCCGCGGAGGTCGCACGGCGCAGCCGCGGGACGCCCCGCATCGCGAACCGACTGCTGAAGCGCGTCCGCGACTACGCCGAGGTGCGCGCCGACGGCACCGTCACGGGGGGGGTTGCGCGGGCGGCCCTGGAGCTGTTCGAGGTCGATGGCCGCGGACTGGACAAGCTCGACCGCTGGGTGCTGCTCGCGCTCTGCCGCGACTTCGGCGGCGGGCCGGTCGGTCTGTCGACGCTCGCCGTGGCCGTGGGGGAGGAGGCCGACACCGTCGAGGACGTCGTGGAGCCCTTCCTGATCCAGCAGGGCCTCCTCGCGCGCACCCCGCGAGGCCGGATCGCGACCGCCGGCGCGTACCGCCATCTCGGCCTGATCCCGCCGGCGGACCCCGCCGTGTCGCCCAGCCTGTTCGACGGCTGACCCTCCGCGACGGCACGACGCCGGCGGGTGCTATCGTGGTCCGCCGCGTGGTGCCGGCGCGTTTCTCGACGCGCGCAGCTGCGGTACCCGACCCCTCGCACCCACAAGGCGACAACCCATGGAAACCGTGTCCGTGACGCTGGCCCAGACCGGCGGTGGCGCTTCGGCCCTCGGTGGGCTGCTGCCGTTCCTGCTGATCATCGTCGTCTTCTACTTCCTGCTGATCCGGCCGCAGCAGAACCGGGCGAAGAAGCAGCGTCAGCTCGTCTCCTCGCTGGGCCCGAACGACCGCGTCGTCACGATCGGCGGGATCCACGGCACGATCAAGACCGTCGACGAGGACACCGTCCGGCTCGAGATCTCGCCGGGCACGGTCATCACGTTCGCGAAGGCGGCGGTCGCCCGCCGGTTGATCGACGCGGACGACGATGTCACCGGCACGACCGGGTTCGGCCTCGAAACCCGGGACGAGTAGCACGGCGGTGGAGCGGACGGACCCCGCCGAGCCGGGCGCCCCCGGCATCGGCGTCGACACACAGGGCGACGGCGTTCCCGTCGGCGGGCGCACCCCCGCCGGCGAGGAGCAGGCGACCCCGCAGGAGTCGACCGGCAAGGCGCGGATCCCGCTGCTCGAGGCGGTCCGCGCCCACGAGCGCACGTCGGCGTTCATCGCGGCCGCGGACACCTTCCTCGAGGCCCAGGGCTTCACCGAGCACGGCTTCCGCCACGCGAAGCTCGTCGGCCACATCTCGTTCAACGTGCTCACCCACCTCGGCCACGACGCCCGCACCGCCGAGCTCGGCGCGGTCGCGGGCTACCTCCACGACATCGGCAACGTCGTGAGCCGGGCCTACCACGGGCAGACGTCGGCGATGCTCGCCTACGACCTGCTCAAGGAGCTCGAGGTCCCGCCCGCCGACATCGCCCAGGTGCTGGCCGCGGTCGGCAACCACGAGGAGCAGTACGGCGTGGCGGTCTCGCCGGTGGGCGCCGCCGTCATCCTGGCGGACAAGTCCGACGTCCACCGCAGCCGGGTCCGCAAGGACGCGGTCATCGAGATGGACATCCACGACCGCGTCAACTCGGCGGTGCAGGCGTCCTTCCTGCGGGTCGACCCCGACGCGGCCACCCTCACGCTCGAACTCACCATCGACACCGAGATCAGCCAGGTGCTCGAGTACTTCGAAATCTTCCTCGAGCGGATGATCATGTGCCGCCGCGCCGCCCGGACGCTGGGATGCAGCTTCCGGATCACCGTCAACGGCGTCCACGTCCTGTAGTCAGGAACCGGAAGAATGGGCAAGGGAAAACTCGTCGCGGTGCTGGTCGCCTCCCTGCTGGCGGTGAGTGCGCTCTGGGCGACCATCCTGGGCCTCCGGCTCCCGCCGCGGCTCGGTCTGGACCTGCAGGGCGGCGTCAGCGCCAACCTCATCCCCGCCGAGGGGCAGGGCGACATCGACCAGGAGATCCTCGACCAGACCGTCTCGATCATCCGCCAGCGGGTCGACGCGCTCGGCGTCGGGGAGCCGGACATCGCGCGGCAGGGTGAGACCATCCAGGTGCAGCTCCCGGGAGTCACCGACCAGGAGCAGGCCCGCGACGTCATCGGCCGCACCGCCCAGCTGCAGTTCCGGCCGGTGCTCGACATCTTCCCGCCGGAGACCGGCACCCCACAGACGTCCGAAACGGCCACGGCCGCCGCCGGCGCGGCCTGCGACGAGCGCCAGGACGACGCCGTCCCGCCGGCCGACGAGGAGGTCACGCTCTGCGAGCGCGGTGTCCTACCCCCGGCCGCGCCGGGTGACCCCCCCGTGGAGCTGCCCCGGGACCAGTGGAACCGACTGCTGCTCGGCCCGGTCGAGGTGGGCGGCTCGGACCTGGCCAACGCCCGCGCCGAGGTCGACCAGGCGACGGGCCTGCGGTGGGACGTCGCGCTCGAGCTGACCGGCGAGGGGGCGCAGAGGTTCGCGGACATCACCGGACGGCTCGCGTGCAACCCCGAGGGCAGCCCGCAGCGCCAGCTCGCGATCGTGCTCGACAACGTCGTGGAGTCGGCGCCGCCGATCGCCTCGGAGGTCGTCTGCGACCAGGGCATCCAGGGCGGCCGCGCCGTCATCAGCGTCGGCGGCGGCGAGGCGGAGGCCCGCGACCTCGCGCTGATCCTCCGCGCCGGCGCCCTGCCGATCCAGCTCGACTTCGGCACGTTCCAGTCCGTCTCGCCGACCCTGGGGCGCAACGCTCTGAACGCCGGGCTGCTGGCGGGCGGCATCGGGCTGCTGCTCGTCGCCGTCTACATGATCTTCCTGTACCGCGGCATCGGTCTTGCGACCATGGCCGAGCTCGCGATGTTCGGGCTCGTCACCTACGGGCTGATCATCGTCCTCGGCCACGTCGCCGGCTTCACCCTCACGCTCGCGGGGATCGCCGGCATCATCGTGTCCATCGGCATCGCCGCGGACTCGTCGATCATCTACCGTGAGCGCTACCGCGACGAGGCGCGGGCCGGCCGCACCATCCGCACCGCGGCGGACCACGCGTTCACCAAGGCGTTCCGGACCAACCTTACCGGCAACACCGTGTCGTTCCTCGCCGCGGTCGTCCTGTACCTGCTCGCCGTCGGTCCGGTGCGCGGGTTCGCGTTCACCCTCGGGCTGTCCACGCTGGTGGACACGCTGCTCTTCGCGACCTTCACGCGGTCGATGTTCGGGCTGATCGCGCGCAACCCGAGGCTCGCGAGGTCCCCCCTCGTCGGCCTGCGCGCCGGCGTGACCCAGCCCGCAAAGCCAACCGGGAGCGCGACGCCATGAGCCATCCCATGTCCGGCGCCGAGGCCGGGCCGGCCACGACGACCGCCAGCGACAGCCGCCTGCGCCGCCTGTTGACGGGCGGGGCCGGCAAGACCGGGTTCGACTTCATCGGCCGCTCGGGGCTGTGGCTGCGCGTGGTCATCGCCACGGTGCTCGTCTGCCTGGCGGCGCTGGCGGTCCGCCAGCTGAACTTCGGCATCGACTTCACCGGCGGCACCTCGTTCACCGTGACCGGTGCGCAGGCCGACTTCACCGCCGACGACATCCGCGACGTGCTGGGCGGACTCGGCATCACCGAGTCCTTCGTCCAAGTCGTCGCCGGCGGCGAGGGCGCGCTCGTCAGCACCGCCGCGCTGGAGGAGGTCGAGGGGGTCGAGGACTCCGAGGTCGCCGCCGCCCTGCGGACGGTCACGGGCGCGCCCTCCGACGGCGTCGACGTCAGCACCGTCGGACCCCGCTGGGGGGCGCAGGTCACCCGTGAGGCCCTGCGGGCGCTGGTCGTCTTCCTCGCGCTCGTGCTCGCCTACATCTCGTTCCGCTTCGAGTGGCGCATGGCGGTCGCCGCGGTCGTGACGCTGCTGCACGACGTCTTCGTGACCGTCGGCATCTACGCGCTGGTCGGCTTCGAGGTCACGCCGGCGTCGGTGATCGCCTTCCTCACGATCCTCGGCTACTCCCTCTACGACACGGTCGTCGTGTTCGACCGGGTCATCGAGGACACCGCCGGCCTGACGTCGGTCTCGACGACCACCTACGGCGAGAGCGCGAACCGGGCCCTGAACGCGGTGCTCATCCGCTCGCTGTCGACCTCGATCACCTCGATCCTGCCGGTCGGCTCGCTGCTGTTCATCGGCGCGCGCCTGCTCGGCGCCGCGACGCTGGAGGACCTCGCGCTCGCGCTGTTCATCGGCATGGCGGTCGGGACGTACTCGTCGATCGTCGTCGCGACGCCCCTCCTGGTGTGGCTCAAGGAGAAGGAGCCCCGCTTCGCCGAGCTCAAGGAGCGGGTCCTGTCGCGCCGGCGCGCCCCCGCCGCGGCGGTCGCCCCCACCGCCTCGACCGGCACCGCCTCGACCGGCACCGCGGCGGACGCGCCCGGCATCGCCGCGAACCGCCCGAAGGCGGGCGGGTCCGGCCAGCGCCGCCCGAGCTCTGCGAAGAAGAGGAAGAGCGGGTCGCGCAAGCGCTGACCGCCCGGCGACGAAGGAACCCCGATGCGCATCGAGCTCGACACGGCGATCCTCCGCGACTCCGTCCGGGACATCGCCGACTTCCCGAAGGGGGGCGTGGTCTTCAAGGACATCACGCCGCTGCTCGCCGACCCCATGGCGTTCTCGAGCGCCGTCGACGCGATCGTCGTCAGCTACGGCCGGGGCACGATCGACAAGGTCGTGGGGATCGAGGCGCGCGGCTTCATCGTGGCCGCGCCCGTCGCGTACCACTTCGGCGCCGGGTTCGTGCCGCTCCGCAAGGCCGGCAAGCTCCCGTTCGACACCCTGTCGGAGACCTACGAGCTCGAGTACGGCACCGAGACGCTCGAGCTCCACGCCGACGCCTTCGCCCCCGACGACCGCGTGCTGATCGTCGACGACGTGCTCGCCACCGGCGGCACCGCCAAAGCCGCCTGCAACCTCGTCGAGCAGGCCGGCGGCACGGTCGCCGGTCTCGCCTTCGTGATCGAGCTGGGCTTCCTCGAAGGCGCCAGGCGCCTGGAGGGCTACGACTTCGTCAGCCTGCTGAAGTACTGACCCGGGCGCGGCGGGCATCAGACGGACGGACGCCAAACGGTGAGACGTCTCTCACGGTCTCTGGCGGTAGGAGCGCTGCTCGCCGCCCTGCTCGGCGGGACGGTCGCCGGCATGGCGGCCGCCGCCGACGCGCCGGGCACGGCGCCCGGCGCGGCGACGGACGGGACGGGCCTCAGCGGCCTCCAAGCGGTCGCTCTCGGGATCATCGAGGGCGTGACGGAGTTCCTGCCGGTGAGCTCGACCGGACATCTGACGGTGGCGCAGCGACTCATGGGCATCGGCGACGACGCCGGGAGCCGGGACGCCGCCGACAGCTATGCGATCGCGATCCAGGCGGGCGCGATCCTGGCGGTGCTCGGGCTCTACCGCCACCGGTTCGCCGCGATGGCGCAGGGATTGGCCGGCAACGACGCCGACGGCCGCCGGACGCTGGTGGCGGTGGCAGTGGCCTTCGTCCCGGCTGCCGTGCTGGGGCTGATCCTCGGGGACGTGATCAAGGAGCGCCTCTTCGGGCCGTGGCCCGTGGTCGCTGCCTGGTTCGCCGGCGGCGTGGCGATCCTGGCCGTGTCGCGGCGACGCGACCGTCAGGCCGCCGGGCGAGGCGCCCCGCTGGAGGCGCTGGGCTGGCGAGGAGCGTTGACGATCGGGCTGGCGCAGTCCCTGGCCCTGTGGCCGGGCGTCAGCCGGAGCCTGGTCACGATCCTCGCCGCGGCGGTCGTCGGGCTGTCGGTGCCGGCGGCCGTCGAGTTCAGCTTCCTGCTCGGGTTCTTCACCCTCGGCGCCGCCACGGCGTACGAGTCGCTGACGGGCGGTCAGGAGATGGTCCGGGTCTTCGGATGGCTGACCCCGGTCGTCGGGCTGGCGACGGCCTTCGTCTCCGCCGCCCTGGCGATGCGGTGGATGGTCGGGTACCTCAACCACCACAGTCTGGCGGTGTTCGGCTACTACCGCATCGCGATCGCCGCTGTCGTCGGACTCCTCCTGCTTGCCGGGGTGCTGTGACGATCCGATAGGTTGGCGCCGCCGCCCCCGAAAGCCGGACAAGGAGCACGCCGATCGCGGACCCGCGCCGCCCTGTTCGCCGGCGACCGCCGTGACCTTCGGCCTGCCCGTCGACCCGGCCGTCCTGGTCGTCGCCGCGCTGCTCGTTGCGGGCGTGCTCTCCGCGGCTTTCGCGGCGCGCGTCCGGCTGCCCGGCCTGCTGCTGTTCCTGGCGCTCGGCATGCTCATCGGCGACGACGGGCTGAAGCTCGTCAGCCTCAGCGACCCCTCGGTCGCGCAGACGGCCGGCGTCCTCGCCCTGCTCGTCATCCTCTTCGAGGGCGGCCTGACGACGAAGCCCGGCGACCTCCGCCGGGCGGCGGCGGCCGGCCTGGGGCTGGCCACCGTCGGGGTCGTCCTGACCGCGGCCGTGGTCGCGGGCGGCGTGCTGCTGCTCACCGACCTGGGCGGCACCACGGCACTGCTCATCGGTGCCGTCGTCTCTTCCACCGACGCCGCCGCCGTCTTCACGGTGCTGCGCCGCTCCCCGCTGCCGCCGAAGATCAAGTCGCTGCTGGAGGTCGAGTCGGGCGCGAACGACCCCATGGCCATCCTCCTCACGATCGGGATCCTGGAGGCGGCGACCTCCGACCCGACCTTGGCGCAGTGGCTGCGGTTCGGGGCGCTGCAACTCGGCGGCGGCCTGCTCGTCGGCGCGCTCGTGGGGACCTCGGGCGCGTGGCTGCTCCGCCGCGTCGAGCTCGGCGCGTCGGGGCTCTACCCGGTTCTGGCGCTCGGGATCGCGGGCGTCGCGTACGGGACCGCCGCTGCTGCGGGCGCCTCCGGCTTCCTCGCGGTCTACGTCTGCGGGCTGATCGTCGGGGCGCGGGTTCCCCGCCACCGGCGCGGCATCCGGACGTTCCACGAGGGGCTGGCGAACATCGCCGAGATCGGCCTCTTCCTCCTGCTCGGCCTGCTGGTGTTCCCGTCGAGCCTGCCGACCGTCGGCCTGACGGCCATGGGCGTGACGGCCGTCCTCGTCCTCG
>JACCXR010000252.1 GCA_013696915.1 Euzebyaceae bacterium | reverse complement strand
GCCCTACACTGGCCAGCGATATGTCGACCCCGCACCCCGAGCCCGCGCCGGACGAGAGCCTCGAGCTTCCCGTCGACGAGCTTCTCCGGCGCGGCCGGCCACACCCGCCCTACGGCGAGCAGGTCATCGACGACCTCACCCCCGAGGAGGCCGAAGCCTTCCTCGACGCCGTCCTGAGCTGACCTTGGCCGGCCAGCCCGACCGGGGACCCATCGTCGTCGACACCGACGTCTACAGCGCCCGACTCATCCCCAACTCGACGCTCGTCCGCCGGCACGAACCGCTCCTGCTCGGACGGATCGAGTTCGTGTCGTTCCAGACCGTCGCCGAAGTCCGCTACGGCGCGTTGCTCCGTGGCTGGGGCGCCGCCCGGCTCGGACGCATGGAAGCCGAGATCGCCCGGATCGAGGTCGTCCACTCCGGCCCCGAACTGATCCGCACCTACGCCGAGCTGCGCGTGGCATGCCAACGCTCCGGTCATGCGCTCAGCCAACGCGAGCACGACGCCGACCGCTGGATTGCCGCGACCGCCATCCGGCTCGGCGTGCCGCTGGTATCGAACGACGGCGTCTTCGAGGCACACCAGGGCTCCGCCTCGAGACGGCCCGCGGATGACCCCGCCGCCGGGGCCGCTCGGCGTTCTGGGACACCCACCGGGCTACGCCCGCAACGGCACCTGTGGGGCAGTGGAGAACGGCTCTTCTCCAACGGGTCGGTCGCACGAGACCTTCCTTGTCCCGGCGGGGAGTCGCTGCGCTTCGGTACGGTGTCGAGCCCATGACCGAACCGACGCCGCCTTGGTTGGAGGGGCTGGAGGGGCCGTACCTCCCCGCACTCATCAACAGTGACAAGCCCGTGATCCGGGTGGTGGCCGGGCCGGGCTCGGGGAAGACCACCGGACTCAAGCGTCGTATCCAGCGCCTCGTCGAGCAAGACGGGGTGGATCCCGACCACATCTTCGTGGGGACCTTCACCCGCGCCATCGCCGCGGACCTGCGCAACGAGCTCGGCAAGGAGATCAAGGTCTCGACGCTGCACTCCCTCGCCTACGAGCTGCTCCGCGAGAACCCGTCCGCATGCCAGGGCTACGCGCTGCGCTTCCTGCTGGCATACGAGGAGAAGTGCCTCCTCTACGACATCGCCCATGAGGTCAAGCACCTGGCCGAACTGCGCGATCGCGAGGACGCGCTCAAGCGCCACCAGTCGGCCAGGTCCGAACGCCAGGAGCTGACCGATGCCGCCTTCGCCGGCGCGGTATCGCGCTGGCTGCACGAGCACGGGGGCATGCTCATCGGCGAGGTCGTCCACATCGCGACGGTGGCCCTCGAGAGCGAGGACATCGCCCCCGGCGCCTACGACCACGTCGTCGTCGACGAGTACCAGGATCTGACCGCCGCCGAGCAGGAGCTCGTCCGCCTCGTCTGGTCCAAGAAGGGCTCCCTGGTCGTCCTGGGCGACGACAACCAGTCGATCTACGGGTTCCGCTTCAACCATCCCGGCGGCATCACCGACTTCTGCGACCAGTGGGACGCCGAGGACTTCGACGACCTAGCCTGAGTTTCCCCTTTAGCGTTGGGCTGGCTGGTGTAGCTGCTGGTCAGGGGGTGTTTTGGGTGGGGGCTGGTGTATGACCTAACCGGGTGGGGCGTAGCGGTCGAGGTCGTACAGGTCGTAGAGGCGTTGGGCGGTGGGGGTCATCTCGGTGAGGGTGCGTCGGGCTTTGGGGCGTCCGCCGGTGGAGGGGTAGATGAGGACGGTTTCCTCGATGCGGTCGAGGGTGGTGAGCAGTTCGCGGACGCTCATGGTGATGCCGGCGTTGGCGGCTTCGCGGCGGAGCAGGTGGGCGGTGGTGAGCGCGAGGACGCAGTAGAAGACGTGGACGCGGATCTTCTGGTCGGTCCAGTGGTGCATGGGGGAGAACGACACGACGTGGGGGTCTTTCATCTGGCGGAAGCCGGCCTCGACGTCGGCTTGTGAGCGGTAGGCGGTGATGACGTCGGCGAGGGGCCAGTCGGTTCGGTTGGTGAACAGGATCCGTTTGCCGAACAGTTCGGTTTCCAGGCGTGTGCGGGCGCGGGTGTTGGTGCGCCAGGTGAGGCGGAAGGTGGTGGGGTCCTCGCCGGTCAGGGTGGTGGTGATGACGCGGTTGACCCAGCGGGGGCGCAGGATCTTGGCGATCTCGGCTTCGACCCCGGCGCGGGGTTTGCGGGACTTGCCGCGGGCGAGGCGGGCTTGGAGCTCGCCGAGTTGGCGGCGGGCTTTGGCCAGGGTCTGGTCGAAGCCGCGGGCTTGGGCGGTGTGGAACGTCGGGGAGTGGGTGATGACCGCACGACGGGTGACGCCCAGCGCGGTGACGGTCGTGTCGTGGGCGGTGAGGCCGTCGAACCGGTCGGGGTCGACGAGGCTGAACTCCTCGAGGGGCACGGCGAGCAGGTCGGGGTGGTTGGACGGCGGGAGTGACCCGACGAATCCCAGTCCGGTGGCCTCCATGTCGGCGTGGTTGTCCTCGGAGTTCTGTCCGGCGTCGTAGACCACGGTGAGGTCGTCGATGGAGTGGGTCAGCTGCCGGTAGCGGGCGGTGAGCTCGTCGATCACGGCGCTGAACTGGGTGACGTCGGGCCGGTTGCCCGCATAGGCGTGGGATACCACGGGGACGCCGCCGTCACGGGTGATGACCAGCGCGAGAGCGACCAGGCGCAGGTCGGTGCGTTTCTGCTTGGCCTTGCCGCGCTGGGCGATCGGCGCGCGGGGGTTGGCCGAGTGGATGAACGTCGCGAAGTTGGTCATGTCGAGCACCAGCGCCGACAGGTCCAGGTCGAAGGTGGCGACCATCTGCTGGGCCAGTCGCGTCTCGATGCGACGCAGGTCCTGGGTCGACAGGGTGTGCATGGCGTCCCAGAAGCGGCGGTGGTCCAGCGCGGCGGTGGGCACCTTCACCCAGCGGTCTCCCGCGGTGGTGGCCCACCAGTCGGTGAACGCCAGCTTCGAGCACGGGGCCACGACCCGGTTGGCGCACGCCAACGCGATGTAGGTCCCGACCGACGCGGCCGCGTCGGAGCGTCGCGGCCCCACGACGTCGTCGATGACCGCGATCGCGTCGAGGCGCTCGAGCATCCTCCACACCGCGGCGAGGGCACCGAACTTGATGTGGCGGGTCCGCTCGGGCAGGACCGTGGCGCCGTCCATCGCCGCGGCGACGTCCTCGGCTTTCCCGAGATAGCGCTGCGACACGATCTTGGGTTTGCCACCGACCCGCGCGACCTCGCGCAGGTAGTAGTAGGTCTGGCCCTTGATCTTCTTCCCGATGATGCTCGCCATATCTTTAGGTCATACACGAACCGGCGCCCGAAAGCCAGCACCCCGTACGTGGAAACGCGCAGGTCAACACGCTGAAACGGCTGCACCTACGCTCCCGGCCCCAGCCCCTCTACGGCAATAGCCAGGAAACTCGGGCTAGGCATCCCCGAGAACCGGCGCTGCGGCGAGTCGATCGTCGAGCTGGCGAACCAGATGATGGCCGAGGCGGGCACCGATAGCCCGCCGATGGATCCCTGCAGCGGCCGGCCCGGCGAGACCAACTTCGTGCAGTGGCCGAGCATCGACGCGGAGATCGACGGTCTCGCCGCCTACATCCGGTCCCAGCCCGACAGAGGCTTCCTCGTGATGGTGCCCCGACGCTTCATCGGCTACCGGCTCAAGGACCGCATCGGCGACGACGCCCGCACCTCGTTCCACCAGGAGGTCCTTGACCACAAGGCCGTCCAGGAGCGCTTCGCCGCCGCATCGGTGCTTGCCGATCCCGGCGACCGCATCTCCGTCCGGGCCTGGCTCGGCTTCCACGGCATCAACCACGACTACGGAACGGACCGCAACGCCACGGCGTACCGCTCGATCCGCGAGCGGCACGAAACCGGCCGGGCCCTGCTCGAGGGCATCGCGGACGTCATCCCGGTCACGGGCGCCGGCCAGCAGAACATCAGGCGCCGCGCGCAGCAGATGGTCGAACTCATGGCCGCCGCGCCCGCCGACGTCATCGACCAGGTCGAGTACCTTTTCGACCCCGACCTGGCC
>JACCXR010000338.1 GCA_013696915.1 Euzebyaceae bacterium | reverse complement strand
GCCTCGGGACGGCCGCGCGCGAGGTCGCCCTCCGCCGGGTCGGGGTTGACCGCGATCGGGCGGGGCGCCGGCAGCCGGTCGACGACGTCCTCCGGGCCGATGTAGGCCACCGTCCATACCCCGACTTGGTCGACCCGCACCTGCGGGGAGACGGCGTCGAGGCGCACCGGCTCGCCGCCGGGCGGCGTGACCTCCAGACCGGTCGCCCCGGGCGGCACGGTCAGCGTCGCCTCGGTGCCCGCGGTGGCCGGCGCGGTCGCGGGCGGCCCGGCCAGCCAGGCCACGGCGTTCGCGACGAACACCGGCCAGGCGACCTGGAGCGGCAGGTTCGTCTGCAGCAGGTCGAACGCGAGGTAGACCACGGGCACGGGGCCCAGCCTGCCGGCCAGGACCAGCGGGCCCGACGGCCCCGAGGCGATCGCCTGCAGCGCCGGGGCTGCCACGGCCTGCCCGGCGGCGAACGCGGCCTGCGACAGGTCGACGTCGGCGAGCAGCTCGGACGCGGGGTCGGAGAACGTCAGGGCCGGCAGCTCCAGCTCCCCGGTCACGGTCACGCCGGTGGGGGGCTGGCTGGGCGCGACGTAGAGGGTCGGCACGCGGGCCTCGGCCGGCGCGGCGATCCGGTCGACGACGAGCAGGTCGACGCCGGACAGGTCCTCGGGGACGCCGTTGCTTGTCGCCACCTCGACGCCCGGCACCGACCCGAGCGCCGATTCGAGGAACACGTTCCCGCTCCCGACCACCAGCGCGTGCACCTCGCGCGGGGTTGCGAGGACCGCCCAGGCGCGGTCGTCCACGGCCAGCGCGTCCGTCGCCGACGCGCCGGTGACGTCCTCGCCGACCGGCTCGACCGTCGCGCGCAGCAGCCCGCCGTCGGCGTCCGCCCGGTAGGCCACGGGCACGACCAGGTCCTCGGTGCCGCGCGGAGGCAGCGCGATCTGACGCTCCATGACGTCGGCATCGTCGACGGCGAGCACGAGCCGCGCGTCCACCTCGAGCGGCCCGAAGTTGCGGACCTGGGCGAACACCGTGGCTGCTCCGGCGCCCGTCGGCACCGCCTGCAGCCGCGTCACAGCGAGATTCGGGCGGTCCTCGCCGACGGCGTCGACCAGGAGCCCCGGCGGGGCGAGGCGGGCCGCGTCGGGCGCCACGACGCCGTCGGTCAGCAGGTGGGTGACGGTCTGCTGCCCCGGACGCTGCAGGGCGGTCGCCAGGGTGAAGGCGTCGGCGAGGTCGGCGGCGCCGTGCGACCCGCGGGTCGCCCCCAGCGCTCGCACGGCGGCGGCGGGGTCGTCGGACGCCGAGAGCAGGACCCGGGCACGCGGACCGGCCTCGACGACGGAGACGAGCTGGCCGGGCCCGATGCGGTCGACCAGGCTCTCGGCCGCGCGCCGGGCCAGCTCCAGCCGCGTGGGCCCCCCCTCGTCCGCGAGCATCGACGCCGAGACGTCGACGACGAAGATGGTGTGGTCGCCGATCTCGGCCGGCACCCGCACGGTCGGGCGGGCGAGCGCCACGGCCCCGACGAGCAGCGCCAGCAGCACCAGCCAGAACGTCCGGTCCGGCCGGAACCGCTGCCAGGGCACGGCGGCCGCGACCGCCCGGTCGGTGCGAGCCCAGAGGAACGTCGACGGGACCTCCAGGCGCGGCCGGCGCGCCCGCAGCACGTACCACAGGGCCAGCGGCACGGCGAGCGCCGCCGCGGCCAGCCCGATCGGGACGGCGAAGCTCACGGCCCGCACCGCCTCACGCGACCACCCCGAGGTCGGCGAGCGTCACCGCGAGCAGGTGCTCGACCGGCTCGTCGTCGACCAGCCGCGCGTAGGCGATCCCCCGCCGGCCGCACGCCCGGACCACGTCGTCGAGCCAGCGGTCGCGGGCGTCCGCGTACGCGTCGAGGACGTCGGAGGCGACCCCCACCTCGACCTCGTCGCCGGACTCGCTGTCGGCCAGCCGGAGGTCGCCGCGCAGGTCGGGCTCGAGGTCCGCGCGCCCGAGGACGTGCACGGCGACGGCGTCCCCGCGGCCCGCCGCCAGGTCGGCAAGGACGTCGTCCCAGCCCTCGAACAGCAGGTCGGACACGAGCACGACCGGCCCGCGCGGGCCCTCCCCGTGCGCGCGCCGGAGCGCGGCGCCCAGGTCGGCGCCGCCGCCGGCGGC
>JACCXR010000323.1 GCA_013696915.1 Euzebyaceae bacterium | reverse complement strand
CCTCGGGACCGTGGCGGCCAACTCCCAGAAGCGCAACACGTCCACCTTCGGCATCCTCGCCCTCCGGCTCCACCCGACGAGCCACGGGTGGCGGTTCGTCCCCGAGGCGGGCCGAAGCTTCGCGGACACCGGGACCGCGGCCTGCCACTGGCCTCGCGCCCTCCGCGGGCGGAATCCCCAACGGGGGTGCCGCGAGCGACGGTCCCCACGACGACCCGTCCCACTTCCACGTGCAGAGGTCGAGCGCGATCGCGCGGACCCTGCCCTGCGCGGGGTGGCTAGGATCCGCCGCCGGCCGACGGCGAAAGGATCCCGTGATGTGGTTCGACAGCTGGTCGGAAGTCCTGCGCGTCGTGACGTTGGGCTCGCTCGCCTATCTGGCGCTCGTGGTGTTCCTGCGGCTCTCCGGCAAGCGGACATTGGCGAAGATGAACGCGTTCGACTTCGTGGTCACCGTGTCCCTGGGGTCCACGCTCGCGACCGTGCTCCTCTCCTCGTCGGTCGCCTTCGCGAGCGGGGTCACCGCCCTGGCGCTGCTGGTCGTGCTCCAGTACGGCGTCGCGCGGGCCTACCTCAGCGTGCCTCCACTGCGTCGGCTGGTGAAGGCGGAGCCGACCCTGCTGATCCACGACGGCCGCCTGCTGCACGACGCGCTGCGCCACCAGCGCCTGGCTCCCGAGGAGGTGCTCCAAGCCCTGCGCCATCAGGGCATCGCCGATGTCGAGGAGGTCGCGGCCATGGTCCTGGAGACCGACGGGTCCATCAGCGTCCTCAAGACGGCCGCGCCCGGCGCGACGGCCATGGCCAACGTGGCGGGGTGGCCGGTGCAGCCTCCGGCGTGAGGCGCGCCCCTTCGGTCCCGGGAACCGCGGCCTGCCCGCCGGCGTCGGACCCTCCGACCACCGGAGCCGGCACGACGAGGAGCCGAGATGCGGAACAGGCGTGTGCTACTGCCCGGATTGGCCCTGCTGCTTCTGCTGCCCGGATGCTCGGCCGCGAACGGCGCGGCCGCCGAACCGGTCGAGCCACCGGAGGAAGGCGAGATGGCGGAAGGCGTCACGGTCGACGGCGTCGGCCGCGTCACGGGCGTCCCCGACGTCCTGCGGGCCACCATCGGCGTCGAGGTGCGCCGCCCGGCCGTCCAGGAGGCGCTCGACGCCGCGAACGCCGGGGCCGAGCGGGTGCTCGCGGCCCTGCGGGACGCCGGCGTCGAGGAGCGCGACGTCCAGACCCGCGACCTAGCGGTCTACCCCGAGCACCACTCCCCGGCACCCGACGCTCCCCCCGAGATCAGCGGCTACGTCGTCGTCAACCTCGTCGAGGCGAAGCTGCGCGAGCTCGACCGGGTCGGGGAACTGCTCGACGCCGTCCTGCGCGCCGGAGGGGACGACGCCCGGCTGAACGGGGTCGCGTTCGCCCTCGAGGACAACGCCGAGCTGCTTGAGGCCGCCCGCGACGCCGCGTTCGCGGACGCGCGCGCGAAGGCCGAGCAGTACGCCCGCCTCGCCGGCGGGTCGCTCGGCCCGCTGGTGCGCCTGGTCGAGGCCGACGCGGCGACGCCGATGGCGCACGAGTACGAGACGGACGACGCCATGGCAGCCGCCCGGCAGGACGTCCCGATCGCCCCCGGCGAGCAGGAGGTCCAGGTCCGTGCCACGGCGACGTGGCGGCTCGAGTGAAGGATCCGGCAATCCCATGGCGGTCGCTGCGCGACCGCCACCACCGAGGTCACGAGAATCGCCTCGGACGAGCCTCGGCGACTCACGGATCAGCGATGCGACGACTCCTCGGTGCCGTGTCGGCCGGCGCGCTGGTCGCGCTCCTCGCGGGGGCGCCGGCAGCGACCGCGCAGGCGTGCCGGGTCGACGAGCACACGATGGCGAGCGGAGACCCCGCGACGGCCGCCGGCGGGGTGTCGCTGACCGTCGACGGCCTGGGCTGGTTCGGCGTCGCGTCGTTCGGGGCGCGCGAGGCCCGCTACCGGCCCCCCGGCGGCGGCCCCGAGCTCAGCACGGTGCAGGAGTCGGTCGTCGCCGTCGACGGCGTCCGGCTCCAGGAGTGCGTGACCGGCGACGCCGAGGTCGTGGAGCGCACACCGAACCGGTTCACCACGACCGGCGCGGTCGGGCTGACACGGGTGCAGCTGGTGCAGGAGCTGTCCCCGGTGGCGGCCGACGGGTCCACGACGCTGACGCAGCGCTACGAGCTCGCGCCCGGCCGGCTCGACGTCTCGCATCTCGACGCGGTCCGTTCCCTCGCACCGCTGCTCACCGAGGGGGGCGCCGTCACCGCAGCGGCCGGCCGCCGCGGCGGGACGCTCGCCGCCTCCGTGCCCGGCGACGGCCGGGCGGCGGCGGTCGGGATCGCCGGTGACCTGGACGGGCGGGCGGCCCCCGACCGGTGGACGGTCGCGGCCGTGGGAGAGGCTGGGACCGACGCGCGCATGCTGCCGGCCGGGATCGCCAACTAGGTCGCGGGCGACCCCGACGGGGACGGCGTGACCGACGAGCCCGGCGCGTACACGCTGGCGCAGCAGTGGAGCACCGGGCTGAACGCCGGCGACACCGTGGCGCTGACGACGGTCACCCGGTTCTTCCCCGCGGCGCCCTCGGAGGTCGCGTCGTGGCCCGCGGTGACGCGGGTCGCCGGTGCGGACCGGGTGACGACCGCCGCCGCGGTCTCCCGGGCCGCGCACCCGCCGTTCGGCGCCGACACCGTCGTGCTCGCCCGCGCCGACGACTACCCCGACGCCCTCGCGGGCGGACCGCTCGCCCACGCGCACGGCGCGCCGATCCTGCTCACCGGCCGCGACCGGCTCGACGCCGAGGTCATCCCCGCGATCAACCGCCTGCGGGCGAGCCGCGCGATCTTGCTCGGCGGCCTGGCGGCCTTGTCGCAGCGGGTCGAGCAGGACCTGCTCGCCTCCACGACCGTGACCGAGACCGAGCGCATCGCCGGCGCCGACCGGTTCGACACCGCCGCCCGCATCGCCGCCGCCGTCGGCGGCGACCACGCCTACCTCGCCGAGGGCGCCGACCCCGATCCCGCCCGCGGGTGGCCGGACGCGCTCGCGGTCTCCGCGCCGGCCGCGGCGCTCGGCCGGCCGATCCTGCTGACGACGACCGCGGCCCTTCCGGCACCGACGCGGCAGGCGCTGGCCGGCCTGGGCGTGCGGCGCGTCGACGTCGTCGGCGGTCCGGCGGCCGTGTCCGGCGGCGTCGAGGCCGAGGTGGCCGCCCAGGGCATCGAGGTCACGCGGCTGGCGGGCGCGACCCGCTACGACACCGCCGCACTGG
>JACCXR010000304.1 GCA_013696915.1 Euzebyaceae bacterium | reverse complement strand
TTCCCGGAGACAGCCCGGCCGGCGGGGCGTTCCGAGCCGGCCTGGGCGGGGCGCTGCGCCGGCCGGGGATCCCCGACGCGCTGGGGGCGGGGCTGGGGTTCGGCCTGATGTTCGTGCTCCTGGAGCGCGCCGGCGACGCCGGCCTGTGGCCGCTCGTCGGCATGCGGGTGTCGTCCCTGACCCTGCTGGCCGGCGCAGCGCTGGTGCTGGGGCGGTCGCTGCGGGTCGCCGAGGGCGCCTGGCCGACCGTGCTGCTCGCCGGCGCGCTCGACCAGGCCGCGAACGTCCTCTACCTGCTGGCGACCCGGCGGGGAATGCTGTCGCTGGTGGCGGTCCTGACGTCGCTGTACCCGGCCAGCACCGTCCTGCTCGCGCGGCTGGTCCTCGGCGAGCGGCTCGCCCGGCTGCAGGTCGCCGGCCTGGTCTGCGCCGCCGGCGGCGTCGGGCTCATCGCGACCGGCTGACTGGCGGCGCCCCGGCCCGACGCGGTGCCCCCGCGAGGTGCCTGTTGGGGGGTCAGGCGTCCCCGTCGTCGGCGAGCAGGTGGGCCGGGGGTGGCGGCATGGTCGAGCCGAGGCCGGCGCGCGCGACCGCGGCGGCGCCGTCGTCCGGGCAGGTCAGCTGCCACGGGTGCAGCTCGCGACGGCAGACCGGACAGGCGCGGAGCTCGAGGTCGAGCTCGAGGCCGCTGCCGCCGCCGGGCAGCTCGTCACCCTTGCGCTTGTCGTTCGTGACGTAGGCCATCGGGCCATGCTACGCCGGCTCGGCGTAGAGCTCGGCCGCCGCCGTGACACCCGACCCCGACCGTGCGACGACGAGCGTCTCGGGCGCCCGATCGTACGGCGACGCGGCGAGCACCCGGAGCAGGCGCGCCCGCTGCTCCGCGCCGTCGACGCCGGTCGCCCAGAACGCCGAGGCCGCCGCGGTGGCCACCCGGCCGCGCAGGGCCAGCGCCGCGATCCCCTCGCCTCCGCCCGTCGGCCACCAGGGCCCGCAGCCGGTCTGCTCGCGCGCACCGAGCCAGTCGCGGACCACCGCCTCGAACGTCACGGCCTGGCTGGCCGCCAGGCGCTCCCGGTTCGCGGCGAGCACCCCCGCCCCCCGACCAAGCTCGAACGCCTCCCGGTTCGGCAGCACCAGACCCAGCCACAGCCGCAGGAAGGGGTCGCGGACCTGGTAGCGGACCCGCTTCGTGCGGCGGGGGTCCTCGCCGACCGGGGTGACGCGGTCGAGCAGGCCCAGCTCCTCCAGCAGGGCGAGCGCCTCGCTGGTCGTCGCGGGCGCCAGGCCGGCGCGCTCCCGGACGGCGGTGAAGGTCCCCGCGCCGAGCGCGACGAGCTCCAGCACCCGGGCCGCGGTCGAGCCGGCGGTCAGCTCCTGCAGGACGACGGTGCCCTCGTCGCCGAGCGGCGCGCCGGGTCCGTCGAGCAGGTCGGCCAGGTTGACGAGCGGGTCGTGGCGCGGATCCCACAGCGACAGGTACCGCGGCATGCCGCCGACGGTGAGATACGCCTCGAGCCAGGCTTCGGGATCGGTCCCGCCCACGAGCAGCCCGGCCTCGCGCCAGGAGAACGGGGCCAGCCGCAGGTGCGCGTCGGCGCGGCCGAAGAGCGGCGCGTCGGCCGCGACCAGCCGCTCCATCAGCCCGACGTGGCTGCCCGCGAGGACCAGCGACAGCTGGGACGCGCCGCGGTGGTCCCAGCGGGCCTGGAGTGTCGACGGGAGCGACGGATCGGCCTCGCACAGGTACGGGAACTCGTCGAGCACGACCAGCAGCGGCTCGTCGCGCGCCCTGGCGAGGACGTAGCCGAACGCCGCGTCCCAGGTCTCCAGCCGTCCGAGGTCGAGCACGTCGCCCGCGACCGGAGGCGCCACGGCCCGCAGCCGCTCCTCGAGCCGCCGCAGGGCCTCGGCGACCGGGGCGCGCGTCCCCGGCAGGAACACCGACCGCCGCGACCGCGCGAACCGGTCGAGGAGCGCGGTCTTGCCGACCCGCCTCCGGCCCGACACGACCGCCATCCCCGGCCGGTCGCCGCACGCCCGCTCCAGGGCCCGCAGCTCGCGTTCGCGATTCTCGAAGTTCGGCATGTCCGAAGTTTGGCACGCCCGACGGCCGAGCGGCCGGAGGCGCTGCCGGCCGCGGTCGGGGACGCGGGCTGCCCACCGGCTGGCAGGTGGCAGGCCCGCGGGTCACACCGGGTCAGTGGCAGGCCCGCGGGTCACACCGGGTCAGAGCTCGCGCAGAGCCTCGCGGTCCACCTTGCCCGTCGGCAGCAGCGGCAGGCGGTCGACGACGACGAGCTGGCGGGGGGCGTGGTGCGCCGCGGCGGCTGCGGTCACGAACGCGCGCAGCTGCGCGAGGTCCGGGGGGGCGGCCGGATCCGCGGGGACGACGACGGCGACGACCCGCTGGCCCCACTCGGGGTCGGGCCGCCCGACCACGGCCGCCTCGGCCACGGCAGGGTGGCGGGCCAGCAGCTCGGCGACCTCGCCGGCCGCGACGTTCTCGCCGCCGGTGACGATCACGTCGTCGGCGCGGCCGATGACATCCAGCCGCCCATCGGGCGTCCAGCGGCCGAGGTCTCCGGTCGTGAAGGTGCCGCCGGCGAATGCGCCGGCCGTGAGGTCGGGACGCAGCCGGTAGCCGCGGGCCAGCACCGGCCCGCGGACGCGGACGCGTGCGTCCGCGCCGATCAGCACCTCGACGCCGTCGAGCGGCACGCCGTCGTAGACGCAACCGCCGGCCGTCTCGGAGGCTCCGTAGGTCGCGACGACGTGGATGCCGAGGCCCTCTGCGCGCCGGCGCAGCCCCGGATCGATCCGGCCACCCCCGAGGAGCACCGTGTGGCAGCGCGCGATGGCCGGCGCCTGCGCGGGGTCGCCGACGAGGCGGTGCAGCTGGGTGGGGACGAGGGAGAGGAAGTGCGGCGCCTCGTCGTGGCCACCGAGCGCCGACGTCAGGTCGAACCCGTCGACGACGGCCGGCTGATGGCCTGCGACCAGCGACCGCACGATGACCTGGACCCCGGCGATGTAGGAGGACGGCAGGGTCAGCACCCAGCGC
>JACCXR010000303.1 GCA_013696915.1 Euzebyaceae bacterium | reverse complement strand
GCCGTCGACGGCGACGGCAGCTTCCAGATGACTCTGCAGGAACTCGCCACCGCCCGCACCGAGGGCGTCCCCGTCGTCTTCTGCGTGATCAACAACGGCGGGCTCGGCATGGTCCGCCAGTGGCAGGAACTGTTCTACGACGGGCGCTACTCGCAGGTCGACCTCGGCTGGGAGGTTCCCGACCTCGTCAAGCTCGCCGACGCGTTCGGCTGCGTCGGGTTCCGGTGCTCCAAACCGGAGGACGTCGACTCCACCCTCGACAAGGCGCTCGCCGTCGGGGAGGTGCCGGTGATCGTGGACTTCCGCGTCGACCAGACCGAGAAGGTGTTCCCCATGGTCCCCGCCGGCGGCAGCAACGACGACATCGTCGAGAGCGCAGAGGAGTGGTACGCCAAGGCGGCCGCCGGCGCGAAGGGCGCCGCCGGGGAGCCGGGCGGGGCTGGGCTGCCTGACGCGATGCGTGAAGGGAACGTGGTGTAGACCGTCCTCAAGGAGCGAAGCGTTAGGACAAGGAGCCGTCCTCAAGGAGCGAAGCGTTAGGACGCTGAAATGGCGAAGCACACCCTGTCGGTCCTGGTCGAGAACAAGCCCGGCGTCCTCGCCCGCGTCGCGGGGCTGTTCAGCCGTCGCGGGTTCAACATCGAGTCGCTCGCGGTCGGCCCGACCGAGGTCGCCGACGTCTCGCGCATGACGATCGTCGTCGACGCCGCCCGCCAGCCGCTCGAGCAGGTCACCAAGCAGCTCAACAAGCTGATCCACGTCCTCAAGATCGTCGAGCTCGAGCACGACGTCGCCGTCGAACGGGAGCTCCAGCTGATCAAGGTGGCGGCGACCGGATCCACGCGCAGTGAGATCATCGAGATCGCCGACGTGTTCCGCTCGAAGGTCGTCGACGTCGACGTCGACGCCATCACCATCGAGGCGACCGGGTCGCCCGAGAAGCTCGCGGCGATGGTGCGCCTCCTCGGGCCGTACGGGATCCGCGAGCTGGTCCGCTCCGGCATGATCGCCGTCGGGCGCGGCAGCAAGAGCATCACCGAGGGGCGCGCGCTGCGCCTGGAGAGGACTGCCTGATGGCGACCATGTTCTACGACGACGACGCCTCGCTGGAGCTGCTGAACGGCAGGACCATCGCGGTCCTCGGCTACGGCTCGCAGGGCCATGCCCATGCGCGCAACCTCGCGGAGTCGGGGGCGCAGGTCTGCGTCGGCCTGTATCCGGGGTCGCGGAGCGCGTCCGACGCCGAGGCCGCCGGCCTCGAGGTGCTGCCGACCTCGGAGGCGGCGAAGCGGGGCGACATCGTGATGCTCGCCCTGCCGGACACGGTCCAGGCCGCGGTGTACCGCCAGGAGATCGAGCCCGGCCTCGTCGAGGGCAACGCGCTGTTGTTCGCCCACGGCTTCAACATCCACTACGGGCAGATCACGCCGCCGGAGGGCGTCGACGTCTGCATGATCGCACCCAAGGGGCCGGGCCACCTCGTGCGCCGCACGTACACGGAGGGCACCGGGGTGCCGGCGCTGTTCGCCGTCCACGCCGATGCCTCCGGCCACGCCCGCGAGCTCGCGCTCGCGTACGCGAAGGGCATCGGCGCGACCCGTGCCGGCGTCATCGAGACCACCTTCGCCGAGGAGACCGAGACCGACCTGTTCGGCGAGCAGGCGGTGCTCTGCGGCGGCGTGTCCAGCCTGGTGCAGAAGGGCTTCGAGACGCTCGTCGAGGCCGGGTACCAGCCGGAGGTCGCCTACTTCGAGTGCCTCCACGAGCTGAAGCTCATCGTCGACCTGTTCTACGAGGGCGGCCTGGCCCGCATGCGCTACTCGGTGTCGGACACCGCCGAGTACGGCGACTACACCTCGGGCGGGTTCGTCGTGGACGAGGGCGTGAAGCAGCGCATGCGCCAGGTCCTCGACCGCGTTCAGGACGGCAGCTTCGCCAGGGACTGGATCCTGGAGAACCAGGCGGGCCGGCCGGCGTTCGGCGCCCGCCGGCGCCGCGAGGCCGACCACCCGATCGAGCACATCGGCCGCGAGCTCCGCTCGATGATGAGCTGGCTCCCCAAGCCCACCGACCACTGACCCGCCCCACGGCTGTGGCCCCCGCGCCCCGTCAGTCCAGCAGGATGCCGACCGCATCGAGCGGGTCGATGCGCTGCAGGGCGTCGACCCGGTCGAACACGGGGTCGGGGCTGACGATCACGCCGGTGCGGTGATCTGCCTTGCGGGCAGAGAGGAAGACCGCGGTGTCGTACGGGAACCGCCTCAACCGCCCCGCTCCATGCCTGCCTCGATCTCCGCCTTCAGGGCCGCCCAGTCGTCAATCGGCACGAGCGGGGCGTCCAGAAGCAGTTGTGCGGCGGCGGCCCGATCGATCCCCTGCGGAAAGGAGGCGTTGATCGCCTCGCGGACCAGCGTCGCAACCGACGTGCCCCGCTGACGTGCCCGCTGCTCGAGCCGCGAGTACCGATCCTCGTCGATCAGCACCTGGAGCCGACGGGTGAGCATGCGAAGCAGCGTACTGCCTCATGCTCCTACGCCGGCCAGGGAGTCCAATGACGACGGTAGTTGACTCGGGGGCTCGTGCGGTCGAGGCTGCGTCCGGGAGAGCCGTCCCGAACGCGAGGGGAGCACCATGCGAAGCACTACCGCGACGCTGCTGGCGCTGTTCGTCCTGCTCACGGGCTGCGCCGGTGGCGACGAGCCCGCGGCCACCGACACGGGCGCCGGGGCCGGCGCGGAGGAGACCACCGCCCCCGCCGAGACGACCGCGGACGACACCGCCACCGGGGACGCGACGCCCACGGGGGAGGCGACTCCCACCGACGGGGCCCCGACGGGCGACGGCACCGAGACCGCCGCGGGGGACTGCACCCTGGACGAACCGGTGAAGGTCGGCGTGGTCTTCAGCCTCACCGGAGGTGCGGCGGTGTTCGGCGCGACGCAGGCGAACGGCGTGCAGCTCGCCGTCGACCAGCTGAACGCCCAGGGCGGCGTCACCTACGAGATCGTCCAGGAGGACGACGGCTCCGATCCCGCCCAGGGCATCACCGCGTTCGAGAAGCTGCTCAACTCCGACCAGGTCAGCGCGATCATCGGCCCGACCCTGTCGAACACGGCGTTCTCGACCGACCCCATCGCTCAGGAGGCCGGCGTGCCGGTGCTCGCGGTGTCGAACACCGCCCCCGGCGTCACCGAGATGGGCGAGTTCGTCTTCCGCAACTCCCTCGCCGAGTCGCAGGTCATCCCGCAGACCATCGCCGCGGCGAAGGAGGCGTTCGGACTCGAGCGCGTCGCGGTGCTCTACGGCAGCGACGACGCCTTCACCGAGGGCGGCTACACCGTCTTCTCCGAGGTCCTCGAGTCGGAGGGCATCGAGGTCACGACCACCCAGACCTTCGCGAAGGGCGACACCGACTTCGCCGCCCAGCTGACCGAGGCCGGCAACACCGAGCCCGACGCGCTGGTCGTCTCCGCGCTCGCCGAGGAGGG
>JACCXR010000246.1 GCA_013696915.1 Euzebyaceae bacterium | reverse complement strand
CCCGCGGAGGCCTCGGCGGGGCCCGCGGCGGGCTGCGGAGACCGGCCGGTCCGCAGCCGGTAGCGCACGAACAGCTCGCCGCCGAGGGTGAAGAGCAGGAGCGCGCCCTCGAGCATGGTCGAGATGGCGATCGGGACGCGGGCGCCTGGCAGGCTCTGCAGCGCCGTCCCGGCATTGCGGATGCCGCCGAGGAGCACGGCGACGAGCATGACCGACAGCGGGTTGTAGCGGGCGAGGGCCGCCACGATGATGCCGGCGTAGCCGAGCCCCAGCGCGAGTCCCTGCGGATCGAGCTGACGGGCCCGCCCGGCGATCTCCCCGGCCCCGGCGAGCCCGGCGAGGGCGCCGGAGGCGAGCAGGGCGACGAGCACGGCCCGGCGCACCGAGATGCCGGCGTAGCGCGCCGCCGCGGGGGAGTCGCCGTAGACGCGCAGCTCGTAGCCGACGCGCGTGCGGGTCAGCGCGACGTGGACCAGGACCGCCGCGATCACCGCCACGAGCAGGCCCAGGTGGATCCGGGTGGTCCCGTACTGCGGGAACTCCGCGGCGGCGGGGATGCGCAGGCCCTGCGGAAAGTTCGTCGACGTGGGGTCGCGCCAGAAGCTCGCCGAGCCGAAGATCAGGTAGCGCATGAGGTACAGCGCCACGTAGTTCAGCAGCAGCGTTGTGATGATCTCGCTGGTCCCGAGCCACGCGCGCGTGAGCGCCGGCACCGCAATCCAGAGCATGCCGCCGGCCATGCCCGCGAGGATCACCGCGACGACCGCCGCCGCCTGCGGCACGTCCGGGCCCAGCGCCAGCGCGACGCTGGAGGCGGCGATCGCCCCCACGTACAGCTGGCCCTCCGCGCCGACGTTGTAGAGATGGAACCGGAAGGCGACCGCGGCCGCCAGCCCGGTGAGGATCAGCGGCGTTGCGGAGGACAGCGTGTCGGTGAACCCGAACCACGTCGTGAACCCCGACCGCAGCATCTCCCGATAGACGGTGAGCGGGTCGAGCCCGATCAGCCGCAGTGCGACCGCCCCCACCGCGAGCGCCGCCGCGACCGACACGGCCGGAACGGCGACCAGCAGCCATGGTGCGACCCGCGACCGGCGCTCCAGCCGCAGCCGGCGCGCCCCGGCCGGGCGCCCGCTCACGGGCGCGCACCTCCGGTTGCGGCGGCAGCGCCTGCCCCGGCCATCGCCAGCCCCAGCTCGGTCAGGTCGGCCGCCTCGCCGGCGCGCTCGAGCACGATCGCGCCCTCGTAGAGGACGAGGATCCGGTCGGACAGGGCCCGGACCTCGTCGAGATCCTCGGAGATGAGCAGCACCCCGCACCCGTCACGCCGCCGGCGGTCGAGGAGGTCGCGGACGAAGGCGATCGCGCCGACGTCGAGGCCGCGGGTGGGCGACGCGACGACGAGGACGGACGGGCCGGCCTCCAGCTCGCGCGCCAGCAGCACCTTCTGGACGTTGCCACCGGACAGGCCGCGCGTGGCGGCGTCGGGTCCGGTGGCCTTGATCGAGAAGCCGTCGATGACGGCCCGGGCATCGGCCGTGGCGGCGCGGCGGTCGAGGAAGAACGGGCGCCGCTTCGTCAGCTGGAGGTTGTCGGCGATCGACAGGCCGGGCGCGAGGCCGGTGCCCAGGCGGTCCTCGGGCACGTAGGCGAGGCCCGCCGCGCGGACGGCTCCGGGCGGGCGGCCGGTCACGTCCCGGCCGCCGACGACCACACGCCCGCCGGTGGGCGCCGACAGCCCGGCGACCACTTCGGCGAGTTCCCGCTGCCCGTTGCCGGCGACGCCGGCGACCCCGACGATCTCGCCGGCGCGGACGTCGAGGGTCACGCCGTGCAGGCGCCGGCGGCCGTCCGGCCCCTCGAGGTCCACGGCCTCCAGCGTCAGCACCGGACCGCCCGGCGGGGACTCCGCACGCCGGGGCGACAGGTCGACGTCGCGACCGACCATCATGCGCGCCAGTTCGTGCACGGTCGTCCCGGCCGCGGCGACCGCGCCGACGACGTGCCCGTCGCGCATCACGGTCACGCGGTCGGCCACGCGCAGGACCTCCCCGAGCTTGTGGCTGATGAAGACGACCGCCTTGCCGTCGGCGGCCATGGCCCGCAGGGTCGCGAACAGCGACTCGGCCTCCTGCGGGGTCAGGACTGCCGTCGGCTCGTCGAGCAGGAGCACCTCGACGCCGCGGTAGAGCGTCTTGACGATCTCGACCCGCTGCTGCTCGCCGACGGACAGGTCAGCGATCCGTGCCGCCGGGTCGATCGGCAGGCCGTAGCGGTCGCCGAGCTCGGCGACCGCCCGCCGCACCCGGTCGGCCGAGAGCAGCAGCGGCTGGCGGTGATCCCCCAGGGCGACGTTCTCGGCGACCGTGAACCGGTCGACCAGCCGGAAGTGCTGGTGCACCATACCGATGCCGTGAGCGAGGCCGTCCCGCGGCGACCGCAGCCGCACCGGCGCGCCGTCGACGCGGACCTCGCCGGCGTCCGGCTGGTACAGGCCGACCAGCACGGAGGCGAGGGTGCTCTTGCCGGCGCCGTTCTCGCCGAGCAGCGCGTGCACCTCGCCGCGGCGGACGTCGAGGTCGACCCCGGCGTTCGCGACGACGCCGGGGAAGACCTTGACGATGCCCCGCGCCGAGATCGCCGGGCCGGCGGCCGCGCCCACCGCTACTGCGCGGGGATCTCGCCGATGACGCCTTCGACGAAGTAGTCGGTCGCCAGCAGGTCCTCCAGCGGCGCGACCTCGCCGTCGGCGACGACCTCCTCGCCGGCCTGGTTGGTGATCGGGCCGGTGAAGGGCGCGAACTCGCCGTCGGTGATCTCCTGCCGCCGGGTCTCGATCATGGCGGCGGTCTCGTCGTCGACCGACTCGCCGAAGTCGGCGATCGTCACCATCCCGTCGGCCATGTTCCCGTAGTACTGCTCGCTGGTCCAGGTGCCGTCGAGCACCGCCTCGGCGGTGCGGATGTAGTACGGCCCCCAGTCCCAGACGGTGGCCGTCAACCAGGCCTCGGGCGCGAACTCCTCCATGTCGGAGTTGTAGCCGGTCCACTTCGCGCCGGCCTCCTCGGCGGCCTGGCCCGGCGCCGGGGTGTCCTGGTGCTGGCCGACGACGTCGACGCCGGCGTCGAGCAGGCTCTCCGCGGCCTCCTTCTCGATGTCGGGTCCGAACCAGGTCGAGGTCCACACGACCCGGACGGTCGCGTCGGGGTTCACCGACCGGGCGCCCAGCGTGTAGGCGTTGATGCCGCGCAGCACCTCGGGGATCGGGAATGCGGCGACGTAGCCGAGTTCGCCGCTGGGGCTCGCCGAGGCGGCGGCCATGCCCTCCAGGTACCGGCCCTCCTCCGCCGCGCCGAAGTAGGTCCCCATGTTCTCCGCGGTCTTGAAGCCGGTGGCGTGCTCGAACACGACGTCCGGGTACTTCTCGGCGACGGCGAGCATCTGGTCCATGTAGCCGAAGCTGGTCGCAAAGATCAGTTGGTTGCCCTGCCGGGCGAGGTCCTCGAACACGCGCTCGCTCTGGGCGCCCTCCGGCACGCTCTCGAGGAAGGTCGTCTCGACCCGGTCGCCGAGGGCCTCCTCGAGCTCCTGGCGGCCGACGTCGTGCCGGAACGTCCAGCCGGCGTCCCCCACCGGGCCGACGTACACGAAGGCGACCTTGAGGACGTCGCCGTCGGCCGCGCCGGTCGCCTCACCGGTGGCGTCCGGTGTCGCCGCGCCGGTCGCGGTCCCACCCGTGGCGGTCCCGGTCGCGGTCCCGCCCGTGGCGTCGCCGGTCGCGGTCCCGCCCGTGGCGTCGCCGGTCGTCTCCCCGGCGGTGGCCCCGCCCGTGTCGGCCGGCGCGGTCACGTCCTCGCCGCCGCACGCGGCCGCGAGCAGTGCCAGCGTCAGTGCTCCCATGACGGTCGCTGCGCGACCGCCACCACCGAGGTCACGGGAATCGCCTCGGACGAGCCTCGGCGATTCACCTTTCATGGCTCCGAGAATCCGCCTCACTTGGCATCACCTTCCGTCGGGTCGTTGAGCGGGAAGTCGGGTCATGTCCACAGGCGCCTGGCGCGGCGGGCCAGGTCCTCCCGGTAGCCGGCGATCGAGGCGCCGACCAGTGCGCCGTCGCTGACGACCGGCGCGCCGTCGACCAGGACGTGCCTGGCCCGCCGGTCGGGGCCGAGCACCAGCCCGGCGAGCGGGTCGGGCACGTCGCCGAGGTCGTCGCCCGGCCAGACGACGAGGTCCGCCTTCCTGCCCGGCTCCAGGCGGCCGATGTCGTCCCGGCCGAGGCAGGCCGCGCCCCCCTCGGTGGCCAGGGCGAGGGCGTCGGTGGGGGAGAAGGCGTCCGGCCGGCCGGCCCGCTGACGCGCGGTGTAGAGGGCCTGGCGCAGCTCGGGAAAGAGCGCGCCGACCTCGTTGGACGCGACGCCGTCGACGCCGAGGCCGACGGGGGCGCCGGCCTCCACGAGGTCGGTGACGCGGCACGCGCCGGCCGCGAGCCGGGCGTTGCTGGACGGGCAGTGCGCGACACCGGTGCGGGCGGCGCCGAGCCGCTTGATCTCCGCGTCGTCGAAGTGGATCCCGTGCGCGACCCAGACGTCCCCGGCGATCCAGCCGAGGTCGTCGAGCACCTCGACCGGTCGCCGGCCGAACCGGGCGAGGCAGTCGCGCTCCTCGTCGATGGTCTCGGCCAGGTGGGTGTGCAGGCGCAGCCCGCGCGCGCGAGCGAGCGCGGCGGACTCGCGCAGCAGCGCCGGCGAGACGCTGAACGGGCTGCAGGGGGCGACGGTGACGACGACCCGGTCGCCGTCGTGGAGCCGGTCCGCGACCGCGTCGGTCGAGGCGAGGATCGCATCGACGTCCTCGACGACCGCGTCCGGGGGCAGCCCGCCGTCGGACTCGCCGAGGTCCATCGAGCCGCGGGCGAGATGGATGCGGATGCCGACCTCGCGGGCGGCCCCGGCGATGGCGTCGAACACCGAGTCGTCGCCGTGGGGGACCAGGTAGTGGTGGTCGGCGGCGGTCGTGCAGCCGCTGAGCGCGAGCTCGGCCAGCCCCACCCGTGCGGCGGCGGCGACGTCCTCGACGTCGAGGCGGGCCCAGACCGGGTAGAGCTCGGTGAGCCAGCCGAACAGGTCGCAGTCGACCGCCCGGCCGCGCGTCATCCACTGGTAGAGGTGGTGGTGGGTGTTGACCAGGCCCGCGGTGACGACGTCACCGCCGCAGCGCAGCACCTCGTCCCCGTCCTCCGGGGGGACGTCTCCGACGGCCTCGATCAGCCCGTCGCGGACCGCGACGTCGCCCGGCCAGCGCGCCCCGCGCAGCACCAACCGGTCCGCTCTGCCCATTCGGGGAGTATTGGCGGCGCGGCCGGTTTGTCAACGCGCCGGAGTGCTCACGTGGGAGGAGGCGGGATGGGCATGGCCTTCAAAGCCCCGGCGACGGCGACGAGGTTGGCGGCGGCCGCGCGGCCGGTGGTCGCGGACCACTCCCGGCCGTGATCGGCCTCCAGGTAGGTCGGCCCGGGGCCGGGGCCGGCGTTCCAGTAGGTCCACGCTTGGCCGGGCACGGTGAAGCCGATGTCGATCAGGCTCTGCGCCACCTCCGCGATGACGTGGTGGGCGCCGTCCTCGTTGCCGGTGACGACGACCCCGGCGACGCGGTTGTAGGCGACCGGGCGCCCAACGTCGTCCTGCTCGGACAGCAGCGCGTCCATCCGCTCCTGCACCCGTTGGGCGATGCTCGACGGCTTGCCGAGCCAGGTGGGCGTGGCGATGACGAGGATGTCGGCGGCGAGGATGCGCTCGCGGATGGCGGGCCACTCGTCGCCGTCGCCCTCGTCGGAGGTGACGCCGGGCTTCACGTCGTGGTCGACGACCCGGATCATCTCGGTCGCGACGTCGTGCTCGGCGAGGGCGTTGTCGACGACCCGGGCGAGGGCTTCGGTGTTCGACTGCTCGGGGGAGCGTTTCAGGGTGCAGTTGAGGGTGAGTGCCGTGAGGTCCATGCGGCCTGCCCTACCCGGGCGAGCCCCGGCTCACCCAGGGCGCAGGCGCCCCGCGCAGCGAGCGGTCGAGCAGCTCGACCGGGTGGGCCAGCGTCACGCCCGGGAGCCAGCGGCGGATCTGCAGCAGGCACCCGGGGTTGGCGGTCACGACCGCTTCCGCGCCGGTCGCCGCGATGTTCGCGGCCTTGCGCCGGCCGAGGTCCTCGGCGGCCTCAGGTTCGACGAGGTTGTAGATGCCGGCCGACCCGCAGCAGATCTCGGGGTCGGCGACCTCGGCGACGTCGAGGCCGGGGATCGCCCGCAGCAGCGCCCGCGGCTGGGCGCGGACGCCCTGGGCGTGCGCGAGGTGGCACGCGTCGTGGTAGGCGACGCGGCCGGGCAGGGGGTGGCGGACCGCCCGCGGGCCGAGCTCGGCGAGCAGCTCGGTGACGTCGCGGACCCGTGCGGAGAAGGCCCGCCCGCGCTCGGCGTACTCGCCGTCGTGGCGGAGCAGGTGGCCGTAGGTCTTCATGGTCGACCCGCAGCCCGCGGCGTTCACGACGACGGCGTCGACGCCGGCCGCCTCGAACGCGTCGATCGTCGCCCGCGCCCGCGCGGCGGCCGCCGCCTCCCCGCCGGCGTGCAGGTCCAGGGCTCCGCAACAGCCCTGCGCCGGCGGCGCGACGACCTCGCAGCCCTCGGCGGCGAGCACGCGCACCGTCGCGGCGTTGACGTCCGAGAAGAACACCGACTGGACGCAGCCGGTCAGCAGCCCGACCCTCATCCGCTGCTCGCCCACGGCGGGGGTCACGTCGGCGACCCTCTCCCGGAGGTCGCGGAGCCGGATGTCTGGCAGCAGCGCCTCGAGCGCCCGCAGCCGGGCCGGCAGGCGTTGCACCACGCCGGCGCGGCGCAGCAGCGCACCGACGCGCAGCCGCTGGTAGACCCAGCCGGCCACGGCCGCCGCCCGCAGCCGCGCGGGGTGGGGGAACAGCGCGAGGATCAGCCCCCGGAACAGCCGGTCCGGCAGCGTCCGTGGGTGGTTGCGCTCGATCTGCGCCCGGGTCGCCTCGACGAGCTCGTCGTAGCGAACCCCGGACGGGCACGCCGTCACGCAGGCCATGCAGCCGAGGCACGCGTCGATGTGCTGGACGAAGGTGTCGTCGAGTGGCACCTCACCCTCCAGTCCCATCTTCATCAGCCAGATGCGCCCGCGCGGACTGTCCATCTCCTCGCCCCACAGGGCGTACGTCGGGCACGTCGGCAGGCAGAAGCCGCAGTGCACGCAGTCCGCGACCCGGTCGGCGGACGGCGGGTGGAAGGCGTCGAACGCGGCGTACGGCCCGGCGCCGCGGTCCACGTCGGTGACGACCGCGCCGGGGTCGCCGACGCCCCACTGCTCCCCGGACGCTTCCGGCGCCATCTCAGCAATCCCTTGACGGTCGCTGCGCGACCGCCTCGAACGAGGTCCTGAGAATCGCCTCCGCAGGCTCCGGCGATTCACGGACCAGAAATCCCTTGACGGTCGCGCGACTGCCTCCAACGGGGTCCTGAGAATCGTCTCCGCGGGCTCCGGTGATTCAAGGCTAGATCCCTCCGACGAAACGGCCCGGCGCCCAGCGGCGGTCGGGGTCGAGCTGCGCCTTGACCCGGCGCATGACGGCCAGCGCCGACGGCGGCGCGCCGGGGTCGCACCACGGGTCCACGAGGCCGTCGACGCCGTCGATGCGCCGCCGCAGCACGACCGTTCCGCCGAGCCCCGCCACCGTGCGGCGCCAGTCCCGGACCACAGCGGCGTGGGCGCGCGCGTCGCCGCCGGACAGTCGGGCCGTGTGCAGGCCGAGGCCGGCGTGGCTGGCCAGCCGGGCCTCGACGCCGGCCCTCCCGGCGGCCTCGATCAGCGCGGCGGCCACGGCCGGGAGGCGATCGGGCAGGGTGGCCGCCCTGGCGACGGTCTCGCCCGCCCCGCCCGCGTGCGCGGCCGTCAGCCGGCGCCAGACCTCGGCCTCCTCCGAACCCTGGAACTCCTCCGGCTCCTCCCCGCCGGCGGCCAGGCGCCGGACGAGGGCGCACTGCGCCGCCACGCCGGCCTCGCGCCCCTGCAGCCGGATCCACAGCGCCCCCCCCGCCAGGTCGACCGCCGTGGGCACCGCCGCGGAGGCCAGCAGCGCGAGCGTCGTCGCGGTCGCCGTCGCCGGGTCGGCCGGGATGCGCAACGTGCGGCTGGCCTCGGGCAGCGGGTGGAGCCGCACGACGATCTCGGCGAGCACCCCGAGGGTCCCGAGCGACCCGCAGTACAGCCGCATGAGGTCGAATCCGGCGACGTTCTTCACCACCCGGCCTCCGCTGCGGGCCACGGTGCCGTCGGCGAGCACGACCGTCACCCCGATGACGAGGTCCCGCGGAGCGCCGTACCGCTGCCGGCGCGGGCCGGCGTCGTTGGTGGCGACCACGCCGCCGACGGTCGCGCCACCGTCGACCAGGGGCGGGTCGAGCGCCAGCCACTGCCCCGACGGCGCGAGCGCCTCCTGGAGGCGGCCAAGGGACAGGCCCGGCTGCACGATCGCGACCATGTCGCCGGGGCTGTGCTCGACGAGGCCGTCGAGCCCGCCGCAGGAGACGACGGCGTCGGTCCGCTCGGGCGGCGCCCCCCAGTCCTGCTTCGTCCCGCCGCCGCGCGCCAGCAGCGTCCCGGGGGTGTCGCGGACGGCGTCCCGCAGCTCGCGCAGGTCGGTGGGCCGCAGCACCGGCGGCCCCTGCACCGC
>JACCXR010000260.1 GCA_013696915.1 Euzebyaceae bacterium | reverse complement strand
AGCGGTCGCGTTCGTACTCGTAGCCCTTGACGATGTCGTCGTACTCGACCTCCTCGCCGTCGGCCTTGGCGACGCGCTTGTAGCCGATGCGGCTGTGGTCCGACGCCCGCAGCTGGTTGAACGACGGCGACTTGTCCTCGGTCGCGGTGTAGAGCCCCACGGGGATCGTCACCAGACCGAACGAGACGGTGCCCTTCCAGATGGTCCGCATCGGGGTGCCTCCAGTCCGTGTCGCCGGCGGGGAAGGTGCGTGCGGCTCCGGCAGGGCCATCATGTACCCGTGAGCGTGGTCCCCACCACCGTCGACTTCCCCGCAGCGCTGCCCGCCCGCAGGGTACGCGACGAGTGGCGCATGCCGGTGGACGGGATCGAACTGAAGCTGTCCAACCTCGACAAGCCGTACTGGCAGCGGGAGGGCTACACGAAGGCGGACCTGCTCGCCTACTACCTCAACGTCGCGCCGCACCTCCTGCCGGCGCTGCGCGACCGCCCCCTGACGCTCAAGCGCATGCCCGACGGCGCGGACGGCGAGTTCTTCTACGCCAAGCAGGCGCCGCCGCACACCCCGGCATGGGTGCCGCGGGCCGCGGTCGTGTCGCGCGACTCGGGCAAGGCCATCGACTACCTGCTCGCCCAGGACACCGCGAGCCTGCTGTACGTGGTGAACCTCGGCTGCATCGAGTTCCACCCCTGGCACAGCCGGGTCGACGACATCGGCCATCCGGACTACGCCTTCTTCGACCTCGACCCGATGGGCACGCCCGACCGCCCCGTCGGCTTCGACACGGTCCGGGAGGTCGCGCTGCTCGTGCGCACCGTGCTCGACGGGCTGGGCCTGCGGGGGTACCCGCGGACGTCGGGCGCGACCGGCATCCAGATCCACGTCCCGATCGACCGGGTGCACACGGCCGCCCAGGTGCGCGAGTGGGTCGGCCGCGCGTGCCGGCTGATCAACCGCGCCGACCCGGACCGCACGACCATGGAGTGGTCGATCGCCGACCGCCCGGGCAGGGTGTTCCTCGACCACAACATGAACACCGAGGGCAAGAACATCGCCGCGGCGTACTCCCTGAGGCCCGAGCGCGGGGCGACGGTCGCCACCCCCCTCACGTGGGAGGAGGTCGCGCAGGACGTCGAGCCCGGGGACTTCACGATTGCCACGATCTGGGCGCGGCTGGCTGAGGTCGGCGACCTGTTCCCACCGGTCCTTCAGGGCGGCCAGGACCTGCGGGCGGCCATGGCGGCGCTCGGGATGGACCCCGACGACGACCGCGCGGCCGGCAAGCACGAGGTGCGCCGCGGCGGGCACCGCCCGCCTCCGCCGGAGCCCGAGGAGACCGGCGACCTCGGCCGGTACACGGCGATGCGCGACTTCTCCCGCACCCCCGAGCCGGCCGGGGACGCGCCCGCTTCCG
This sequence comes from Euzebyaceae bacterium, assembly GCA_013696915.1. Taxonomy (GTDB): domain Bacteria; phylum Actinomycetota; class Nitriliruptoria; order Euzebyales; family Egibacteraceae; genus JACCXR01. The sequence goes on along the minus strand of JACCXR010000260.1, from coordinate 1,939 downwards.
CGGCCGGGAGCGGGCGCTTCGTGATCCAGCACCACCTCGCGACCCGGCTCCACCACGACCTGCGCCTGGAGCGTGGCGGCACCGCCAGGTCGTGGGCCCTGCCCAAGGGGCTGCCCGCCGTCCCCGGCCGCCCCGCCCTCGCGGTCCAGACCGAGGACCACCCGATCTCCTACATGTCCTTCTCCGGTGAGATCCCCAGGGGCGAGTACGGCGCCGGGCCCGTGCGCATCTGGGACGAGGGCACCTACGACACCGTCGAGTGGATCGACGGCAAGGTCACCTTCGTCCTGCACGGGCGCCGCCACTCCGGCGAGTGGCACCTGTTCCGCACCGACCGCGACTGGCTGGTCACGCGCGCCGGGGAGCCGGAGGGCCTGCCGCCGCCCCCGCCGGTGCTCGCCCCGATGCTCGCGACCGACGGCGGGGAGGCGTTCGACGACGACCAATGGCTGTACGAGGTGAAGTGGGACGGCGTGCGCGCCGTGGCGACCGTGTCCCGGCCGGGGGCCGACCCCGACGGGTCCACGAGTCTGGTCAGCCGCCAGGGCAACGACCTCACGCCCGCCTACCCCGAGATCGCGCCGCTGTGGGAGCGGGTCCTGGCCCGCAACGCCGTCCTCGACGGCGAGCTCGTGCTGCTGGGCCCGGACGGACGGCCGTCCTTCCAGCTGCTCCAGCACCGCATGCACCTGCGGGAGTCGAGAGTCGTCGAGCGGGCCCGGCGGGCGAACCCGGTGACCTTCATGGTCTTCGACCTGCTCGCCGTCGACGGCGATTCCCTGGTCGACCGGCCGCTGCACGAGCGGCTCGCCCTGCTCGACGGGCTACTCGTGCCCGGCGCCGCCGTCCAGCGCAGCGCCGCTGTCCGGGGTGCCGGCGTGGCGCTGTTCGACGCCGTCGAGCGGCAGGGCCTGGAGGGCGTGATCGCCAAGCGGGCCGACTCCTGCTACCGGCCCGGCAAGCGCTCGCGCGACTGGCTGAAGATCAAGGTCCGCCGGACCGTGGACGTCGTCATCGGCGGCTGGTTGCCGGGCGAGGGCAACCGCGCCGGCCGGCTCGGCAGCCTCCTCGCCGGCCTGCACGACGACCGCGGCCTGCACTACGTCGGGCGCGTGGGAACCGGATTCGACGCCGCGGAGCTCGACCGCCTCCACGGCCTGCTCGCGCCGCTGGAGCGCTCGGCACCCGCCTTCGTCGACCCGGCCGCACTCCCCCCGGAGGTCCGCAGGCGCGGCGCCGCCCGCTGGATCTCCCCGACGCTGGTGTGCACCGTGGAGTTCGGCGAGTTCACCGACGCCGGGCGGCTCCGCGCCCCCTCCTACAAGGGCCTGGCGCCGGGGGTCGACCCGCGCGAGTGCCTCCTCGAGGACCTCCGGCGGCCCTCGGCTCAGCGCGAGGGCTGAGGGTTCGTCGGCGGCCGGTCGCGGACCGAGACCGAACCGTCGTCGGTCAGGGCGCGGAAGCGCAGGACGGTGAAGGCCTCGGCGAGCTCGACGCCTCCCTCCTTGCCGCGCTCGGCGGCCATCGCCCGCAGGCGGTCCTCGGGGTCCCAGCCATTCAGCTGGGAGGCGTGACAGCGCAGCGCGGCGAGCTTGCGGTCGAACGTGGCGGTGATGTCCACCAGGTCCATGCCGTCCCCGAAGCTCATGAGCCACAGCTCCGATACGTCCCACGGTTCCAGGCCCTGCTCGATCAGCGAGGGGTCCCACAGCCGGGTGGACGCCGCCGGGTTGATCGAGTGCAGCACGAGGTCGCCCGTCGCGCGGTGGTCGGGATGGTTGACATAGCCCCAGGACGACCAGCGCACCTGCGGGTCGAGTGTGACGACAACTTCGGGCCGGTGCCGGCGGATCGCCGCTGCGACCTTCCGGCGGGCCTCGATGGTCGCCTCGAGGTAGCCGTCCCGGTACCCGAGGAACTCCACGTCGTCCACGCCGAT
>JACCXR010000256.1 GCA_013696915.1 Euzebyaceae bacterium | reverse complement strand
GACACGGCCTACCCCCGAGCTCGTCGCCTGCCTCCGCACCCTGGCCGACCGCTTCGACCGCGCGACGAGGATCGCCGCGACCCTCGTCACAAGGCGTAGCCGCCCGCCGGCTCAGTGCGAGCTGACTCCCCGTCGGCACGCCCACGGATCAGCATCCATGGGCGGTCGCTGCGCGACCGCCACCACCGAGGTCATGAGAATTCGCCTCGGACGAGCATCGGCCTCCACGGGTCAGGAGCCCGTCGGTGGGTCTCCGGAGGCGCCTCGGAGCTCCTGCTCCAGGGCGCGCAGGGTCCCGAGGGCCGCTCGATCCTTGTCACGGTCAGCGGCCCCCTTGCTGCGGATGATGTCGGCGAGTGCGGCGACCTGGACCCGCATCCCGTAGACCTCGATCGGCTGCGAACTCGCCCGCAGAGGCCCATAACCGCGGAGTCCGTCTGGGCGGAGGACGACATCGAGGAGGCCCGCCTCGGTGATGAATGTCGCCGACGTGTAGGGAGTGGAACCATGCGGGGTGCAGTGGCACCGGGACGCCCTCGTCCTGTCCGCCGACGCGGAACTGGGCGCCGAGGTCCGCGAGCGCCGCGACCAGTCGTTCGAGGTTCGCCGGCTCCGGGGCGGGCGTCAGGTCGAGATCGTCGGTGTGCAGCGGCGAACCGTGAAGCCGGGCGCGACGCCGCCGATCAGCACGTACCTCACGGCGTGGCCGTCCAACGCGCTCAGAATCCGCTCGGCCGCGTTCGTAACGGTGCACGGCCGCCTGTGATGTGGCCGCCCTCGCGGTGCGACAGGCACGCCCGTCGCCGTGCGTCCAGGAGCAGCTCCGCGGGGTTCATTCGATCAGCAATCCCATGATTACCTGTTCAGGTGTCGGGGACGACAGCGCCGGCTCGCGCGAGACCGGCGGGCGAACCCAGTGGCGGCTCGCATTGTCGGCGCCGGGCTGAACGCTCCGTCCACAGCCGCCGCCGGAAACCTCGGCGCCGGCAGCGCCGTCGTTCGTAGCGTGTCTTCACGCACCTTCACGAACGGTGGCCAGGGGAGGCAGTGGTGGCAGATCTGTACGACTACGGGAACTTCGAGTATCAGGGGTGGGCCGGCCAGCACCCGAAGCCGTGGCCGGTCCCGCGGCTCCACACGCCGGAGCGCGAGGAGGCGTGCCTGGTCGAGGGGCGCTTCGGCGTCGCCGACCTCGACGCGGCGCGGGCGCGGTTCGACGACGTCTACGAGCGCTGCGGGAAAGGTTGGGTCGAAGCGGTCTGCGTGGACGGGCGCCGCTGGATCCGCGTCGCGGTCTGGACCGCCGCGCCCGACCGCATCCTGGTCGAGGCCAGCTCACGCGAGGCGTACGCGGCCGTCGTCGCCCTGCTGGAGTCGCTGGAGCCGCCCGCCCGCCGCCGCGCCGAGCGGACCGACGGCGACCGCTCCTGGCCGCAGTGGCGTCTCCACCGCGGCGCGCTGCGGGCGGGGCGCCCCGACGAGGGGCCGTACGAGGCCATCCAGCAGCTGGTCGAGCGGGAGGAGCGCCGGTGGGTCGACGCCCCGACCAGGTTCCTCGACGGCCTGTCGCCGAGGGAGGCCGTGGGCGAACCGGACGCCGTGCACACCCTCTACGAACTGCTCGAATGGGCGGCGCAGGGGTGGGGCCAGGAGGCGGGCATGCTCGCGGCGTTCGATCTCGACCGCGTCCGCCTCGCCCTTGGGCTCGGGCGCCGCTGGTAGCGGTGGTCCACTCCAGCGGGGCGGTGCAGCATGACGCCCGCAGAGCGGGGAGGACGCACCCGGGCGAGGTGCGGCCTCGCCCGGGCGCCGACCGCGCCCGCCGGCGGTGGCGAAGGCGGTCAGGCGGTGGTGCCCGTCGCGGGGGCGTCGGTGGCGCTGTCGGACGGGGCGGGGCCGAAGCCGAAGCCGAACCCGAAGCCGAATCCGGGGCCGTCGAACCCGCGGCCGCGGAGCCCGGGGCCGCGGAACCCGCGGCCGCCGAAGCCGTGGCCGCCGAACCCGCCGAGCACCCCGGCATCGTGCGCGGCGAGCAGGGCGTCCGCCTGCTCCTGTGTCAGCGTCCCCTCGGCCACGGCGGCGTCGAGGCGGTCTTCGAGCGCGGCACGGTGCTCGGCGCGGAACTGCTCAGCGAGATCGGCCTGCACGGTGTCCAGGGCCGCGGCGACGGTGCCGGCGTCGAGGCCCAGCTCCTCGGCCAGGGCGGCGGCGAACGCGGCCCTGCGGTCCCCGCGGGCGTCATCGGGCTGCTCGGTGGCCGTGTCCCCGGTGCTGGACTGGGCGAAGGCCGGGACGGTGGCGCCGGCGGCGAGCGCGGCCAGCAGCGCGGTGCCCGCGAGCGTCCTCTTCGAGAAGGTCATGTCGTGGCTCCTGTGGTCGGTGGGTTCTGCGATGCCACGACGATCGGCGCGTCACCTGGGACGAGGCTGGGAACGCCCACAGAGAACGCCGTGAGTGCGGGTCACCGGCCGGTGGCTCCACCCGACCTGCCAGAGGGGAATGGCCGATGCGCAGCCTCGTCCGGGCACTGCTCGCCCGCTGCCCCGTCTGCGGATCAAGGGGCATCTGGCGGTCCTACGGCCAGACCGTCGACGCCTGCCCCGGCTGCGGCTACCGCTTCTCCCGGGAGGAGGGGTACTGGGCCGGTGCGCTGATCGTGAACATCGGTGTCGCCATGTTCCTGTTCTTCGTCGTCTTCGTCGGGGGGATGCTCGTCACCTGGCCCGACGTCCCCTGGACGGGGCTGCTGATCACCCTGCTCGTCGTGATGGGGCTCGCGCCGGCCCTGCTGTACCGGCAGAGCAAGACGATCTGGGTGTGGCTGGACCAGCGCGTCCACCCCTACGTCGGCGAGGAACGCGACTGGGAGCAGTCCTGACCCGTCCGGGGCACGGTCGGTTCACAGGCGCTTCACAGGTTCCGGAGGCATGCTCGGCCCATGACCGCGACCGCCGACCCGGCGCCGGCCCGGGTCCTCATCGTCGACGACGAGGAGAACATCAGGTTCCTCCTGCGCACCGCGCTGCGCCACTTCGGCTTCGCTGTCGAGGTGGCCGGTGACGGGCGCAGCGCCCTCTCGGCCGTGCGCGCGAACCCGCCGGACCTCCTGCTGCTCGACGTCATGCTGCCCGACGTCGACGGTTTCGAGGTGTGCCGGCGGCTGCGGGGCGAGGGCAACGACACGCCGGTGCTGTTCCTCACCGCGCGAGACGGCGCCGAGGAGGCGGTGCGGGGCCTGACGCTGGGCGGCGACGACTACGTGACGAAGCCGTTCAGCCTCGAGGAGGTGGTCGCGCGCATCCAGGCGCTGCTGCGGCGCACCGGACGGCGGCAGTCCTCGTCGGTGCTGTCGCTCGCGGATCTGCAGCTGGACGACGACGCCCACGTGGTGCGCCGCGCCGGCCGGCCGGTCGGAGCTGTCGCCGACCGAGTACAACCTGCTCCGATTCCTGCTGACGAACGCGGGGCGGGTGCTGTCGACGTCGCAGATCCTCGACCACGTGCGGGAGTACGACTTCGGCGGCAACGCCGCCGTCGTCGAGACCTACATCTCCTACCTGCGCAAGAAGATCGACCGCACCGGCCCGCCGCTCATCCACACCGTGCGCGGCGTCGGGTACACACTGCGGGTGGGTTGAGGTGTCGCTGCGCCGGCGGGTCCTGCTCGGGTGCGCCGCCGTGGCCCTGGTGCTGTTCGTCGCCGACGTCGCGCTGGCGAGCACCTTCCGCCGCTACCTGCTCGACCGGGTCGACGAGCAGCTGGCCGAGACGGCCGAGCGGATCGCCGACTTCGCGTCCGGTCCGCTGCGCGGGCGCCCGGGACGCGGCGGTCCGGGACCCGGGCGGGGACCGGCGCTCACCGAGTTCTACGTCGGCATCGCCGGCCCCGACGGCCGCCTGCTGCGGCGATTCGACACGCCGCTGCGACGATACCGGGGCGTACCGGAGCTCGACCCCGCCGTCGTGCGCGGCGCGGCCACCGGCCCCGGCGAGCCGCTGCGCCCCTTCGCCGCCGATGGAGCCCACCACGCCGGTTGGCGGGTGGTCGCGCTGCAGGTCGCCGGGGCCGATCAGATCGTGGTCGTCGGTGCCGGCCTCGCGGACGTCGACCCGACCTACCGGCGCATGGTCGGCGCCTGGTCGCCGCGACCGCGGCCGTCCTCGCGACGCTGGCCGCGGTCGCCTGGTGGGTGCTGCGGCAGGGGGTGCGGCCGCTCGCGGCGATGACCGCCACCGCCGGCGCGATCGCCGCCGGCGCGCTCCACGAGCGCGTCGCCGAGGTCGACGAGCGCACCGAGGCGGGGCGTCTGGGCCTGACCCTGAACACGATGCTCGGCCGCATCGAGCGCGCCTTCGCCGACCGCGCGGCCTCGCAGGCGCGGCTGCACCGCTTCGTCGCCGACGCCTCCCACGAGCTGCGCACCCCCCTCACGTCGATCCGCGGGTATGCCGAGCTGTACCGCGCCGGCGGCCTCGCCGCCCCCGAGGACCTGCAGGGCGCGATGCGCCGCGTCGAGCAGGAGGCGACCCGGATGGGCGCGCTCGTGGACGACCTCCTCCGCCTCGCCAGACTCGACCAGGGCAGCACCCCCGACGCCCGGCCGGTCGACCTCACGGCGGTGGTCGAGGACGCCGCCCGGGATCTCCGGGCCGTCGAGCCGGCGCGGCCCGTGATCGTCGCGGCCGACCCGGTCCGGGTCGTCGGCGACGACGGCGCGCTGCGGCAGGCCGTCGGCAACCTCCTGGCGAACGCCCGCGTGCACACCCCGCCGGCCGCGCCCGTGCGCGTGACCCTGCGCGCGGCAGGACGGGTGGGCCGTGGTCGAGGTGGCCGACGAGGGGCCCGGCATGCCCGCCGAGGTGGCTGCACGCGTCTTCGAGCGGTTCTACCGCGCCGATCCGGCGCGGGCCAGGGCCAGCGGCGGCGCGGGTCTCGGCCTGTCCATCGTCGCCGGCATCGCCGCCGCGCACGGCGGCCAGATCACCGTCGACACCGCGCCGGGACGGGGTGCGCGCTTCCGGCTCCGGCTGCCCCTGACCGCGCCGGCCAGGCCCGCCGGCGATGGCGCCTCGGGCCTGCCCGACGACTCACAGCGAGCTCCCACGAAGCTCCCAGCGGCTTCGGCGCTGCCGCACCGACGCGTCCGGGACAGCGGCGAGCCCTGCCCGAGCGAAACCTGAGGTGACGCTCCCACCGGTGGCTCGGCAGCGCGGGCGCGGGCCACCATCATGTCAACGCCCGCCGCGCCGGCGGCGAGCGTCTGAAGTGCCCGCAGCCGACCTGCGCGGCCCGGGGAAACCGCGGCTCCGCCGGCGGTGCCGCTACGTCGGGCGGTCTCCCCGCTCGCCCCCACCCGTCCGCTCGCCGCGGCTGGTGACGCGGCGGCGCAGGTCTTCGATCCTCCTGCGGTTCTCCGGCCGGTCGGCCACCTGCTTGACCTTCTCGGTGGCCTTCTGCGTGAGTTCACGTCCCTTGGGGCTGTTGGCGAATCGGGCCAGTCTCCTGACCAGTGGGGCCACGGCCCTTCCTCCTTGGGTCTTGGTCGTTCCTGCCAGGTCCTGACCCGCACGCCGCGGGATGTCCATCCTCACCGGAGGGAGGTCGCCCCTCCCTCCGGCAGCTCCCGGAACTCTAAAGGGCGCGGCCCCCCTGGTCGCCGTCGTCGTCCAGGTCGTCGGTGCTTCCGTCGATCGCGCCGGGGACCGCCGCGCTGTCGTACCCGGTGGGAGGCGCGACGGCGGGATCGGGCAGGTCGTCGAGGTCCTCGGTGGTCGGCTCGAGGGTCGGCTCGACGATGGGCTCGGCCGCGACGGGCGGTGGCGTGTCCACGAGAGGCCCGGTCTGGGGTGGGGGAGGGAGGTCTGACGGGCTGCGCTCGTCGGAATCACTGCCGGACCTGCCGGCGAGGGCGCCGGCCGCTGCGACGCCGGCGGCGGCGGCCGCTCCGGCGACGACGGCCTTGGCGGACACCCCGGCCTTGCCGCTGTCGCCCCGCGATGACTGGGCCGCCTCGACGCCCGGGGTGCCGATGGGGGCCTCCTCGTCCACCGAGCCGCGCCACGTCCCGGTCTCGGCGCCGCGGTTCTCGATGAACTCCTTGAACTTCTCGAGGTCGGCCTCGGCCCGCTTCTCCACGATGCTGAGCTTGTCACCGACCTGCTCCACGAGGCCCTCGGGCTCGTACTCCAGGGAGAGCCGCACCAGCGTCTTCTGGCCCGCCCCGAGTGGAGCGAAGTACACGGCGCCGGCGTTCGTCGCGCCCTCGGTCGCAGCCCACGCGATCCTCTCGTCGGGCACCTGCGTCACGATGACGGCATCCCACTCCCGTCGCACGCCGGCGATCTCCGCCACCCAGTGGAGCCGCTCGTCGTCGAGCTGCGTGACCTCCTCGACGCCCCCCATGAACTGCGGGAAGTCCTCGAACTGGGTCCACTGGTTGTAGGCCGTGCTCACCGGCACGTTCACCTCGATCGACTTCTCGATCTTCGTGGTCATCGCCGCTCCTTCTGCTCGTCCCCGAGGCGCCGTTGGCGGACCGGGCCGGCGAACCTGGCGCCGCCGGCGCGCCCTGTCTACCCCGCTCGGCCCCGGGGTAGTCGGTCTCGGCATTCCATGACGGTCGCTGCGCGACCGCCACCACCGCACCGAGGTCACTGAGAATCGCCCCGGACGAGTCGGCGGTTCACGGTTCAGCGTCCAGGGCCGCGACGGCGTAGCGTCCAGGTCGAGCCGGACGACGCCCCCGCGAGCCGTCACCCCGACGTCCGTGCGGTCGACCGCGTGCGGCCGGTGCGTGACCGCGTCGGCGGTGCAATCGTCGAGGATCCGCAGCCGCCCGCCGCCCGCCGCCCGCCGGTGCCGGCAGCTCGACCTCGACCGGCAACGGCCCGGGGACGAGGTTGGCCACGATGAGCCGCACGGCGCCTTGCCGCCGTACCGCGACTGCCGCCACGCTGAACTGGCGCGGCACCGTCTCGACATCGCCGGGGGGAGAAGGGAAGATCATGGCTGACGCCCACGCCGCGAGTCTCGGTCCGGGGATCTCAGCAGCCCGTCGCACGGGCCAGCGCGCGGCAGACGTCGGCCATCTTGTCGGGACCCAGCCGCGTGATCCGCTCCACGAGGTAGGCCTTCCGCTCGGTCGCAACGTTGTCCAGAGAGACAACGCACGGGCGGGGCATGCCGTCATCCGCGTCGAGCGGGACCTCGGTCGGCAGGTCGCGGCGGCGAGTGGTGACCTGGGCGACGATCACCCCTGCGAGCGCAGCTACCACCTCGTCGCGGGTGAGCACGACCACCGGGCGGCGTCCGAGGGCGGGAAGTTCGGCCCACCAGACCTCGCCGCGTGCTACCACGCTTCGTGCCCCGCCTGGCGTTCCTCCTCGTTCAGCCGCCTGTGCGTCTCGCGCGCCGCGTGGTCGAGGAATGCGGCCGGGTCACCCCATTCGTCGGGCTCCCACTGCGGATGGCGCCGGTAGCCCTCGACGATGCGGCGGGAGATCTCTGCCTCCAGGTCGCCATGGACGTAGGCCTCGACGGCGTCCCGGATCACCCGGCTCCGGGAAACCCCTCGCTTCGCCGCGCGCTGGTCGAGCGCCGCCAGCAACTCGTCGTTGAGTTGGACGAGGGTTTGCGTGCGGGCCATGACCATATCCTCGCATAGGGTCAATCGGGCCGCAGACCTTGGGGAGGTCTGGTGCGGGGTCGAGCAGGCAGCGCTCGGCTCGGCGAAGGCGTCCGGATCGTGGTTGGCCGACCCTTGGGCGAGCGCGACGACGTCGCCGGCCGGGAGCGTGCGCCCGTGCACTCCACGTCCCGGGGTGGACGGGAGAGAGGTCCGCCACGTGCTCCTTCAGCTGGGCGTCGGCCGGGTTACCAGCCCTTGCGGTCCAGCAGCGCCATGAGGCTGTGCTTGCGCTTGTGCTGGGCGCGCACCTCGACGAGGTAGCCGCCGAAGTCGTCGAAGCGAGCGGATCACCTGCCACCAGGACTTCCTCCCTTGTCCGGCTTGATCGTCGGAGCCCGCGGCCGCCGGCCTGCCGGTTCGAGGATGCCGGCGTACGCGTGGAGCACGCCCTTCCGGCCGGAGCCCCGGCGGCCACCGGACCGGCGACCTCGACGACCAGCCCAAGAATGGCGGGAGGTTCTTCGAAACTTCGAAACGCCGGGGTCACCGCATACTGCCAGACCCGTGCGGCGGCGTGGCACC